>JBJMLW010000210.1:0-7238 GCA_045805105.1 Flavisolibacter sp.
AATGGCCGTCGGGAAAATATCGAATACCGAATATCGAATAACCCTGCCTGCCGGCAGGCAGGGAATATCGAAGTTGAAGGGAAATATGAATGGTGAAGGAGATCAGTTGTGAACCGTGGACTGTTGACTGTTGACTGTAGACTTTTCACTAATTTGACCCACCAAATCCCAATCATGAAATACATTATAGCTTTTGCAGCAGGCCTGCTTTTTATGGTGAACACAAAGGCACAGGACAAACTCATGGGTTTTACCGATCCGCACGCCACTACACAGAAAACATGGGAAAAGCAGTTTGATGCGCAACTGAATGCACAGAATCTGGACACCTGGATGAAGTACCTTTCATCTCATCCACACCATGTAGGCTCACCACAGGATAAAGCGAATGCAGACTACATTGCAGCCCGTTTCAAAGAGTGGGGTTACGATACAGAAATCAGCACCTATTATGTTTTATTTCCAACACCAAAAACACGCGTGCTGGAATTATTAGGTACACATCCTTATAAAGCCAAGCTCGAAGAGCCAACCATTCCGGAAGACCATACATCCGGACAGAAATCTGAACAATTGCCAACGTATAATGCTTATTCAGCAGACGGAGACGTTACAGCAGAACTGGTATTTGTGAACCGCGGAATACCTGCCGACTATGAAGAACTCGAACGAATGGGAGTGAGTGTAAAAGGAAAAATTGTAATTGCAAAATACGGCGGCTCATGGAGAGGCATCAAGCCAAAGGTTGCATATGAACATGGCGCCGTTGGATGCCTGATCTATTCAGATCCTGCAGATGATGGATTTGCCCAGGGTGATACTTATCCAAAAGGACCCTTCCGTCCCAAAGGTGGTGTGCAGCGTGGATCTGTTATGGACATGCCTGTATACCCGGGCGATCCGCTAACACCTGATGTAGGCGCAACAAAAGATGCCAAACGTCTTTCATTGAGTGAAGTAAAAACGATCATGAAAATTCCCGTGCTTCCCATCTCTTACGAGGATGCACAACCGCTTTTGGAAGCACTCGGCGGACAAACAGTTCCTGCTGCGTGGAGAGGAGGATTGCCAATTACATATCATGTAGGACCAAGTACGGAAAAAGTTCACCTGAAGCTTGAATTCAACTGGGATCAAAAACCGGTTAACAACATCATTGCGAAATTGAAAGGAAGCCAGTACCCCGACCAATGGATCATTCGTGGCAATCACCACGATGGATGGGTAAATGGTGCTGCAGATCCGTTGAGCGGTATGGTGGCTGAAATGGAAGAAGCCAGGGTAGTGGCCGACCTTGTCAAAAAAGGTATGACACTAAAACGTACACTGGTGTATTGCGCATGGGATGGTGAAGAACCTGCACTTCTTGGATCAACTGAATGGGCCGAAGATCACCAGGAAGAATTAAAACAGAAAGCTGTTGCATACATTAACTCCGACGGAAATGGGAGAGGTTTTGTTGGTGCAAGCGGATCACACACACTCGAACCGTTTTTCAACCAGGTAATTGAAGATGTAATTGACCCGCAAACGGGTGTTTCGGTTAAGGAGAGACGTTATGCAAAATCTTTGGTTGATGCCGACAGAACAGCACGGGCAAAACTCTTAGGAAATAAAAATTATAAAATTGGTGCGCTGGGTGCAGGGTCAGACTATTCACCTTTTATCCAGCATATGGGTATTGCATCCATGAACATTGGCTATGGCGGTGAAGATCCTGCAGGGGTGTATCATTCAATTTACGATTCATACGATCACTATACCCGGTTTGGTGATGTTGGCTTTGTGTATGGAGTTGCGCTGGCAAAAACAGCCGGAAGAGTTATGCTGCGGCTTGCAAATGCTGATGCACTGCCATTTGACTTCAACAGTTTTTATAAAAGGCTTGCTGATTATGAAACAGAAGTAAAAACACTTCTTGAAAACGAGCGGACTGATATTGAAGCAGAAAATAAAATGGTTAAGGAAAATGTATATAAGATCGCGCAGGATCCAAAGAAACAATATAAAGCTCCTGAAGTAAAAGATCCGGCTCCTTTCCTCAATTTCAGCGAGCTTGATAATTCACTTGTTCAGTTAAAAGCCACGGCAGAAGAATACCAGAAATTATTTAATAATGGAACACAGCTCCCTGTGGAAAAACAGAATCAGTTGAATGAAATCCTGTTTCGCGCAGAAAGAAGCCTGATTGATCAGAAAGGATTACCAAGGAGACCGTGGTATAAGCATGAGATCTATGCACCGGGATATTATACTGGTTATGGCGTAAAAACACTTCCCGCAATCAGGGAGGCTATTGAACAAAGAAACTGGAAAGAAGCACAGGAAGGTATCACTGCTGTAAACAAAACCATTCAGTCTTATAATACAGAAGTACAGAAAGCGGTAAATATTCTCGGGAAGCCAACTTTCTAGAGTCTGTCGCAAAACTATTGCGTGAAAAAATTGCCAGAAGAATTTCTTCGCTCGCTCGAAGGCATTAAAGGTTTTAACCGGCAAACTTTTGTGCAGGTACACGAAGAAGGGCAGCAGGTTACGTCGGTCAGGATGAATCCTTATAAAGTGACGGAGAACCATGGACAATGGACCATTGACCATAATCTGTCATCTTCTATTAATAGAATCCCATGGTCGCGGTATGGATATTATTTATCATCACGTCCATCATTCACCTTCGATCCATTGTTTCATGCAGGATGCTATTATGTTCAGGAAGCATCGAGTATGTTTCTTGAACAGGCCTTTGTTCAGCTGACTGATATCAGTGAACCACTAAAAGTTCTTGACCTGTGTGCAGCACCTGGTGGTAAATCAACACACATCCAAAGCTTAATTTCTCCTGAGAGTATTCTGGTGTGCAATGAAGTGATCAGCAGCCGTACCAATATTCTAACAGATAATATTCTGAAATGGGGCGCGTCAAACGTTGTTGTTACCAATAACGATCCATCTGCATTCAGCAGGCTGGAAGGTTATTTTGATGTAATGGTTGTGGACGCGCCGTGTAGTGGTAGTGGATTATTCAGAAAAGATGAAGAATCAATAGATGAATGGAGCCTGCACAACGTTCAGTTATGCAGCCAGCGGCAGCAAAGAATTCTTGCAGATGGATTGCCGGCATTAAAGCCCGGAGGAATTCTGATTTATTCAACCTGTTCTTATTCGCGTGAAGAAGATGAATACATTACCAGCTGGCTTGTAAACGAAATGAATATGGAAAACCTGAAACTGCAGGTTGATCCTTCATGGGAAATTGTAACTGCCGAAGAGAATGATGTTGCAGGATTTAGATTTTATCCTGATAAATTGAAGGGGGAAGGATTATACATGGCCTGTTTCAGAAAAAATGATGGATCACAGGCGCGGTTTCGTTCAGTAAAAATTGAAAAAGCATCGGCCAATGAGAAAGCAATTATATCCGGAGCGGTGAAAGAATCAGGGATGGAAATCATTAAAGAAAACAATGAATTTTTTTCGTTACCTGAAACCCTGTTCCGGGAATATGGAATTTTGAAGCCGGCATTGAATACAAGATACAGGGGAACACAATTAGGAGCTATCATGAAGAAGAGGCTTGTGCCGAACCATGCCCTTGCACTTTCACTTATTGCTTCACCCATGCTTCCCGCTTTCGATGTGAGCTATGAAGAAGCCATCAGGTATCTGCAAAGGCAGGACACGGGTCTTGAGTTTCCCGGTAAAGGCTGGCATCTCATTCGTTATCAAACTCATAATTTAGGTTGGGTAAATGTGCTGGGTAACCGCACCAATAATTATTATCCCAAAGAATTACGTATTTTGAAACAGTCCGGCCATTCCACTTTTTGAGAAAAAACCGGCATATTTGTAGTCCATCTGCTATCCCTCGATCGGAGATACGTCCCTGGGATGGTGGTCAAAACATATCCAAATGAAAAAATCGATTCTACTTGCTGCCATATTTCTTATTTCATACCTGGCTAAGGCTCAAAATGAGTTGCTTGTTCAAAGCGGTGAAAAAGGTCTTTTTTTAAATCATACAGTTGTTGCAGGTGAAAATTTTTATTCTGTTGGTCGATTGTTTAATACCACGGCAAAAGAAATCGCGGCCTATAATCAGCTCGACATGAACAAAGGCCTTATGATCGGTCAGGTTCTCCGGATTCCGCTGGGCAAAGGAAATTTTACACAGCTAAAAACAAATGGCCGTGCTGTTTATTACCTGGTTGGACCGGGTGAAGGTTTGTACAGGGTAAGTGTGCGCAACAGCAATGTGCTGATGGCTAATATCCGGAAATGGAATCACCTTCCCAATGACCACGTTTCAACAGGACAGAAACTTATTATCGGGTACCTCGTGTCCGCTGAAGCCGATAAAATTCATGAACCTGAGGAAACAGGTAACGTTGTTGCACATGGCGATGTTACTCCTCCGGATGAAAACAAAAAGGAAACAATAAAGGAAGAACCAAAGAAAGAAGAAACAAAAAAAGAAGTTGCTGCACCAAAGAAGGAAGCTGTGATTCCTGATCCTCCAAAGGAAACGGAAAAGAAACCTGAAGTTGTTCAACAGTCCACTACACCTCCTCAAGTTGCCAGCACAGACGGTTCCGGGGGGTATTTCAAATCGCAGTTTGAACAGCAGGTAAAAACCCAGCCGGTAAAGACTGACCAGACAGCATCTGCAGGCATATTTAAAACTGCAAGTGGCTGGCAGGATGCAAAATATTATGCATTGATGGATGGCGTAGAACCAGGAACTATAATCAGGCTTGTCAATCCAACCAATAATAAAGCGGTATATGCAAAAGTGCTGGGAGAAATGAGTGGCATTCGGCAGAACCAGGGTTATGATGTTCGCATCAGCAATGCTGCTGCTTCGGCAATGCAGGTTTCTGATACTGACAAGTTCATTGTGAGGGTTGCTTATTAATTATTCCGGATGATTTTTTCTCGGCTAAAGAAACTGGTTAAGAAACTGCCTGTTACTTTTACAAAAAACCAGGAGTATGACCGGATTACGCGCCAGATCATTCGCAATCATTGTTCCGGAAGCAGGAGTTGTGTGGATGCAGGTGCACACGAAGGCGAAATATTTGACCAGTTTGTGAAGTATGCTCCAGGTGGCATCCACTATGCATTTGAACCCATTCCGTTTTTATACAAGCGACTTCTGAATAAATATGCCTCCTGCAATTCATGTCATATTTTTCCAATTGCCCTTTCCAACCACAAATCAGTAGTTCCGTTCAACTATGTTGTTTCCAATCCTGCTTACAGCGGAATTTTTAAAAGGAAATATGACAGGAGAAATGAAGAAGATATGTCGATACAGGTTCAAACAGATTCCCTGGATAACATCATCCCTCATCATGTTCCTGTTCAATTTATAAAAATTGATGTGGAAGGTGGAGAGATGCATGTGCTGGAAGGAGCTGAAAGAATTTTGTCGGAGCATCATCCGCTGGTAGTATTTGAATTTGGTTTGGGAGGAAGTGACATCTATGGTACAACGCCGGAAAAAATGTTCTCTTTCTTTACAAACCACCAATATCAGTTATCATTGCTGCATGATTTTGTTGCGGGGGGTAATGTGCTTTCGCTTGAAGAATTCATTGAACAGTTTCAGCAAAGGAAAAATTATTATTTCATCGCGCATTAATGTATCATCCGCAAACATACTGGAATGATGTAGCCAGGAGAATATCACTTCGCAATAACGAAAAGGTTTTAGGAGGCGACGACGCACCCTTCTACAGATACCAGAGAAAGCAGTTTCTTAAAATTCTTGATAAAATAGATTGGAAGGGCCGTTCGGTACTTGAAGTAGGATCGGGACCAGGTGGTAACCTTTCTTTTCTTTACGGGAAAAGTTGCAGCAGGCTTGAGGGAGTTGACATTTCAGAAGAAATGATTGCCTTGTCAAGACATCATTTGCACGATAAAAACATACACGTATCAAAAATCAATGGAACGCTGTTGCCTTTTGAAACAGGATCTTTCCAGGTAGTTTTTACCTCTACTGTTTTGCAGCATAATACCAACGAAGCTTCACTTCATCTTTTGATAAAAGAAATCTGCAGAGTCGCCGCTGAAGAAGTGATCATCTTTGAAAGGATTGAAAAAAAAATAACAGGTCATGATTCAAACGTTGGAAGGCCTGTTGATTATTACGCAGGAATGTTTTCTGAAAATGGCTTTTCTCTTTTACACACAAGTTTCCTTAATGTACAGGCAAGTTATTTTACTGGAGGCGTTATCAGGAAAATTTTCAACAACAGGGCCAGGAGAGAAGGCGAGCCAGTTAGTTGGTTGTCGTTCAAACTTGAAAAAGCGGCTATGTTCTTTACTCGGTTTCTTGATCCGTTGATTCCACTTCGCAGAGGGGTAGCTATGTTGCAATTCAGGAAAAAACAAGCTTAATCAAACCGGTAACCGCGCAGAAAATCTTCTACCAGCATTTTTCTTTTCCCTTCCATCTGCAGTTCCTTCACATCAATCTGTCCATCGGAAGTAGCAAATCTTAAGTAAGATTTTTTATCTGTTGAATATTCACCTGGCTGGAGTTCACTTTTCAGAGGAAGTTTTTCGCTCCTGTAAATTTTAATCATTTTCTCCTGTAAAAAAGTGAAAGCACCAGGAAACGGAGAAAGACCCCTGATAAGGTTATGAATATCTGTGGTGCTGTTTTCCCAGTTAATTTTACACGTTTCTGTAAAAATCTTGGGTGCATGTTTTAATGGGGAATGCGCTTCAAAAGTTGATTGTGGTTTTTCTTCCAGTGTTTTATTGAAAATGCCTTCCACGGTTTTTGCCAGCAGCTTTGCTCCAACAACTTTCATCACATCATGTAATTCACCTGCTGTTTCATTTTCACTGATCGGGATTTTTTCCTGCAAGAGAATGTTTCCTGTATCAATTTCATGCTGAAGACGAAAGGTTGTTACTCCTGTTTCCTTCTCGCCATTGATGATAGCCCAGTTAATCGGGGCAGCGCCCCTGTATTGAGGAAGCAGAGATCCGTGCAGATTAATAGTTCCCAAAGGTGGCATGCTCCACACCTGTTGCGGAAGCATGCGAAAAGCAACTACAACAAAAAGATCCGCCTGCAACTGCTGAAGTGATTCTAAAAACTGAGGGTTCTTTAATTTTTTCGGTTGAAGAACATGCAGCCCTTTCATGGATGCATACTGTTTCACTGCACTTTCATGCATTTTCATGCCGCGTCCTGCGGGCTTGTCCGGCGCAGTGAGGACGCC
>JBJMLW010000211.1:0-2321 GCA_045805105.1 Flavisolibacter sp.
ACGATTGCAGGAAGCGTCATGTAGCGGAGTAATTATTGGTAAGGCGATTTATGAGGGGAGGATACTCCTTTCGGAGCTTAAAAAAATTTGATGAATTGAGCCACGGATATACAGAGGCACAGGTTTTCCGGTGTCTCTTCGTGCTGCCGGTGCCTCCGTGTTTCAAAAAATTTTCAATTTTCAATGTTCAATAAACAATATACAAGTAAGCTCGCGAAGAGAATTATTCCATGCCTGGATATCAAGGAGGGCCGCACCGTTAAGGGAACAAATTTTATTGACCTTCGCGATGCCGGTGATCCTGTTGAACTGGCCGCGGAATACGCACGCCAGGGAGCTGATGAACTGGTGTTTCTCGACATCACTGCAACGGTTGAAAAAAGAAAAACACTTGTCAGTCTGGTTACGCGTGTAGCGCACACCATCAATATTCCGTTTACAGTAGGCGGTGGTATATCCACTGTTGAAAATGTAAAAGAGCTTTTAGGATCGGGGGCAGACAAAATATCCATCAATACAGCTGCATTTAACCGTCCTGAACTCATTTCGGATATTGCGGGTGAAGCAGGAAGCCAGTGTGTAGTGCTGGCTATTGATACGAAAAAAGAGGGGGATGGTGAGTGGTACGTTTATCTCCATGGCGGAAGAACACGAACTTCATCAAAATGTACCGAATGGGCGCAGAAAGCAGTTTCACTTGGGGCTGGTGAAATTCTACTGACCTCCATGAATCATGATGGAACAAAATCCGGATTTGCAATTGACATTACCAAACGGCTTGCAGATAGTCTTCCTGTTCCTGTAATTGCTTCAGGCGGAGGAGGAACTATGGAACATTTCAAAGAAATTTTTGATGAAGGTCATGCTGATGCTGCACTGGCCGCAAGTGTATTTCATTTCGGTGAGATTAAAATTCCTGAGTTGAAGAAATATTTAAATGAGAATCGAATACTGGTGCGTACTTGAAATGCATTAACCACTGAGGCACAGTGGGCACCGTCTGTGCGTCAGTGACTCCGTGGTTAACCCTAACTTTACTTGAATGAAAGTTGATTTCAAAAAATATAAAGATGGATTAGCCCCGGCAGTTATCCAGGATTACATTACACAGAAAGTCCTGATGCTTGGGTTCATGAATGAGGAGGCACTGAAAAAGACGGAGGAGACAGGCCTGGTTACATTTTACAGCCGTTCAAAAAAAAGACTTTGGACCAAGGGTGAAGAAAGCGGGCATCATTTGAAGCTTCGGCAGATTTTGCTCGATTGCGACCAGGATAGCCTTTTGATAAAGGCGGAACCCCAGGGCCCGGTTTGCCATACTGGTGCTGATACCTGCTGGAGCGAAAAAAACCACAAAGAGGACTTTTTAAACTACCTGGAATACATAATTGAATTGCGCAGAAAGGGAACAGATGAGTCATCATATGTAAAAAAATTATTTGGTAAAGGGATCAATAAAATTGCCCAGAAAGTAGGGGAAGAAGCCGTTGAAATGGTGATAGAAGCAAAGGACGTTAACAGGGAGTTATTTTTAAACGAAGCGGCCGACCTTTTATTTCATTATATAGTATTATTGCAAGCAAAGAATTGTACGTTAGCAGATGTAACGAACGTGTTACAGAAACGGCACCAATCCACATGAATATGAAAAAATTACTTTTCCTGCTTGTCTTCATTCCTTCATTGATTTTTGCACAGGAAAACACAAAAGGCTTTGTCATCAATGGCAAAGTTGCAGGACTCACCGATGGTGAAGTAAAAATTACCAATACGCAACAGGACCACAGCATTATCGCATCCGGATTATTAAAGGATGGTAGTTTCCAGGTTACCGGAATCATTCCTGAACCAGGACTGTATTTTTTGGTAATGGGAAACGAACAGCCCCAGTATATTTTTCTTGAAAATAATCCGATCACTATAACAGGTGAAAAAACCAATATCAAGAATATCAAAATTGAAGGTTCCCAATCTCATAAAGATTTCATGGAATTCAACAGGGTTTTCAACCCGCTTATCGGTGAACTGAATAGCATTGCAGCTGGCATTCAGAAAGAAGCCAATGAAAAGAAAAGGGATGTAATGATAAGGCAATATGATTCTGTTGTTTCCATTGTAAATACTGAAGTCGGAAAATTTGTTTCAGCAAGAAAGTCATCATACGTTTCACCGTTTTTACTTTGGGTAACCGGTCAGCTGAGTACCGACCCTGTTGTGATGGAACAACGTTTCAATATGCTGGATGAAAACATTCAGAATTCTCAAATTGGTAAAAGCCTTTCTGAATTCATTGCTTACAACAAAGTAGGCGCCATCGGAAC
>JBJMLW010000212.1:0-6631 GCA_045805105.1 Flavisolibacter sp.
TCCATTTGCAGATGCACAGATTTTATCAATTACCTGCGTGAAATCCTGAAGTGTTACAGGTTGCCAAACCCAGTCGGCCTTCCATTCACTGAATACACTTGTATATTCCGCAAGGCTCTGTGAAAAATCATAATAGTACTGGATGTTCGGATCATCTGAGGGAAGGTGAGGAACCAGCACCCAGATCTTTATTTGCCTGACTACTTTTTCCCACGATGACGGACCTGATGGATTTACTTTCATGAATATGACCTTAGTCATATTAAAGAAAAAGAAAAAAACGTTTACATTAAAATAATATAGAACAACTTATTCCCATTTTATAGACGAATGTTAATAAGTGATAAGAAAGCTGTCAGCCTATATTGATTGAAAGGCTCACAACAAGAGCAGGAAATTCTCAATAAGCAATGTTCAATACCCAATTTTCAAGTTGAGCTCCGGTTGATTTTAACCTTAGGACTGATTTGAAGATTGAGAATTGAGTATTGATTATTGAATATTGAACCAGAAACAGTATTGGTCTTTATCAACATTTCTCCCTGGTTCAAAAAAAG
The DNA here is from genome assembly GCA_045805105.1 of Flavisolibacter sp. GTDB lineage: Bacteria > Bacteroidota > Bacteroidia > Chitinophagales > Chitinophagaceae > Flavisolibacter. The sequence continues at coordinate 558 of JBJMLW010000212.1, forward strand.
GGCGCTGTTGAAACAGCGCCCGTACCAAATATAAACATTACATGAGAGCGTTTGAAGAGGCTCATGCCTTTCTTAACTTCCTGATTAGTGTAAAGCTTCCATCCTGGTTCATCTTTACCTGGTACCAGCGGCCAGCATCTTCAAGAACAACCTGGTATTCTACTGAAACACGATTGTCAGGAAGCGATATCGTTGAGGTTTCAGTTACACCGAAAACTTTCTGTTTCGGAAAGTCCCTGCCAAGGAGGTAATCAATGGCGTAGGGAAGTTGTTCTTCCTTATAATACCTTGTCAGCTGAACAACGGTGAGATCCTTTGAGTAAATAATTTTACTCCTTACTCCATTCTGGATAAAATAAACTTCATACGCTTCGCCTATATCCTGCCAAGCCACTTCAGTTGCATGTGGAAAGCTGGAATCAAAAGACTGGAGGAGTTTTCTATCTATTTCACCCGGCGTATGGGCCATTGCATTCAGTGAGAATAAAACTGAATACAGAATAATGATAAGCTTTTTCATTGCTTTTGTTTTATGATGACGATATGAAGGTAGGTTGATGGTGGACTATTTACGTAACCGGTTTTTATTTAGATAGTAGTCCGGTTGAAGAAGTTGACAAGTTGATAGGTTGATACGTTGAAACCTTAACCACGGAGACGCAAAGTCACGGAGGCCTACGTATCAAGTTATCAACTAATCAACGAATCAACATCACTATACATTCTTCGCTACAAGATCAACCGCCCGCCTCGCTTCGTCTTCATTCATCCATGCGAAACCGATGCGCGTAGCATTGAGTGAAACCTGTGTATTGTTATGAATAAGACCATTGGAAAGAATGAGGTCTTTTGCACGAAGTCTTTCGGTGAGTGAAGGAAGTGGTACCGACTTATGAAATTTTGCCCAGATAGCCAGTCCGCCATCGGGTATTTTAAACTCGACAACATCCGGTAATTTTTCCATGAGATAGCCACATAAAAAATCCCGGCGCCTGTGATATTCCTGTTGCGCTTTTTTCATATGACGTTTGATGCTGCCTTCAGTAAATAATTCTGCCAGTGCCAGCTCCATAATCGGATCGCCCTGGGTATCGATCAGTTGCCGTACCCTGGCAAGTTCAAGAATCAGGTTTTCCGGTGCCACTACATATCCGGTGCGGATAGCGGGCGCTATGGTTTTACTAAGCGTTCCGATATAAATCACCATACCTTTTGTATCAGCACTGATCAAAGGAAGAATGGGACTGCTCTGGTAATGAAAATCGTAATCATAATCATCTTCAATGATGATGAAGCCATATTTTTCCGACAGGGATAGTAGACGAATTCTTCTCGATGCAGAAAGCGTAACTGTTGTTGGATAATGATGGTGTGAAGTAATATAAAGCGCTTTGATTTTTTTTCTTTTACAAAGCTTCTCAATGGCATCAACATCAATTCCGCAATCATCCACACGAATACGTGCGAGATTCATGCCTGCCTCAAGGAAAGCATGATCCGCATAATAGTAATTGGTATCACCAACAATAATTGTATCACCGTGTGAGAACAGTATTTTGGTTATTAAATACAATGCCATCTGGCTACCACGGGTAATCATGATATTTTCCATAGTGGTTCTCAGTCCGCGGCTTGAATTGAGGTATTCCGATAACACAGTTCTGAATTTCTGAACCCCGGCGATCTCAACGTACGACAGGTATTTCAAGTTTGCTGGTCGTGATAAAACACTTTTATATGCGCGGCCTATTTCTTCCACCGGCATCAGTCTTACATCAGGACCATCATGAAAGCCAATAATATTCCGGTATGGAAGAACGGGTTTACGGATACCCTCATTCACTTTCACAGTATAGCCGGTTTCACGGGGAAATGTCTTTTTATTATCAGTCAGCTTACGTGGATTGATCTCCGGAATTTCCTTACTTGTAAATGTTCCTTTCGACGGACGCATTTCGATCCAGCCCTGTGCATCGAGTTCTTCATAAGCACGCACAAGTGTTTTACGATGCACGCCAAGCAACTCACACATCATTCTTGTTCCGGGAAGTTTAATACCTGGTCCGATACGTCCTTTTTTAATTTCAAGAATGATGGAATTGGCTATCTGCAGATACACAGGTGTATCGTCTTCTTTCTGTAAGTGTATGATCGTCTTCCATGGAAGCATGCGGACTACAAGATATGAAGTTTTTAAAAAGGCAGATAGTCCATACTTCGTTATAAAATAAAAAGTAAAAAGTAAAAATTAAAAAGTTCAGGTCCTTTTCCGCCCCGGATATCATTATAGAATTACAAGGGTTCCTAAAACAGAATCTTAATTGAATCAAGGATAGGCCAATCATAAATTTTTTAATTTTTACTTTTGATTTTTGAATTCCTTACCGTCGTAGCGTGAACCCTGAAGATCCAGTGCCTGTTCAAGTCTTTCCAGTGAACGCCGGTCCTCCGCTAGTACATAAAGAATATCACCAGCCTGCAGTCGTGTAGATCCATTCGGAGCAATGTATACATCGCCCCGTTTTATAGCAAGGATATTAATGGTTGATGGAAGGCGAAGTGAAACAATCTGTTGCCCGATACTGCTTGAGCTGTTATCAACTACAATCTGTCGCATTTCTGATTTGATATGGTCCGTAGTTTCAAAATCAAGTCCGATGCGTCTTTTAGCCTTTGCAGGAACAGTTACATGAAGAAATTTCGCAACAAAAGAAAGGGTTGTTCCCTGGAGAATTACTGATGTGATGGAAATAAAAAATACAAGATTGAAGATCAATTCAGCTTTGGGTATTCCTGCGATCAGCGGATAAGTTGCAAAAACGATGGGAACACTTCCGCGCAAGCCAACCCATGAAATAAATATTTTATTGCGCAGTGTAGATTTAAAAAAGATCCATGAAGAGAAAACTCCAAGTGGTCTTGCTACAAAAATCAGGAAAGCAGATATGAGCAATCCCATACCAATCAATGGAAAAATCCGTGAAGGATATACCAGCAACCCTAGTGTAAGAAAGAGAATGATCTGCATCAGCCATGCCTGCCCGTCATAAAATTTTATCAGGCTTCTGCGATGGACCATCTTGCTGTTACCCATGATTACAGCACACAGGTAAATAGCCAGGAAACCATTACCACCAATTGCATGTGTTACAGAATACGTAAACATGGCCAGTCCCAATGTCAATACCGGATACAGTCCTTCCGTTTCAAGTTTAATATGATTAATAAGCCATACACTTCCTTTTCCTAAAACAAGCCCAATGGCGCCACCCAGAATAAACTCTTTTAAAAATGCAGGAACCAATTGTGCAATATCAGGTTTCCCGGATGCAACAATTCCTGTAAGTGTAATGGTAAGAAAGTAAGCCATGGGATCATTGCTTCCGCTTTCCAGTTCAAGTACAGGCCTCAGGTATCCTTTCAATGCTACACCCTTATTACGCAGAATCGAAAACACCGCAGCAGCATCTGTAGCGGATACAATTGACCCTAGTAGAAGTCCTTCCCATATAGTGAATGAAAAAACATAATGAACAAAAAGACCTACTGAGAGTGCCGTAACAAGAACGCCAATAGTTGACAATGTAATGCCGCGCCACATCACCGGCCGGATGCTATGCCAGTTGGTGTCCATTCCACCTGAAAATAAAATGAAGTTAAGCGCAGTGATACCGATGAATTGTGCGAGTGCTGCATTATCAAAATGAATTCCGCCGATTCCTTCTGACCCGGCGAGTATGCCTACGATCAGAAAAAAGATAAGTGTTGGAACACCCAGCCTGCTTGTGGTTTTACCCGAAATAATGCTGATGAGAAGTAAAACAGATCCGACCAAAAGTATATTATCGCCTTGAAGGAACATGTCGGAAAATACGGAAAAAGGCGCTACTCGCGACTCGCTACGCGCTGCGCGACTGACAAACTCCAAGAGTTCACTGATGTTTGTTGCGTATAGATTTCGGAGCGAAATTTCGCGCAGCGCGCAGCAAGTAACGCGCAGCTTTCCTACACTTTCTCTTCCATCATCTCATAAAATATTTTTGAAGATTCCTTTTCAGGATTGACAAGGTCGTACAGACTCACCTTATCGAGGAAGCGGTCGACAATGAACTGGATCATCTGCCAGAGCGAACGCGATGAACAGTCAACGGAGTGTGTGCACAGTTTCATTGCGCCGGAATGTGAGCCACAAAAATCATTGTCGAAGAGAGAACCACCAAGTGTTTTTAAAACCTGGTTGATAATAATTTCATTTGAAGGACGCGCCAGTACATAACCACCTTTATTGCCTGGTGTGCTATTGATGATACCACCCATACGCAACACACGTGTAAGCTTGGCAACATAAGGAATGGTGAGGCCTTCCGCTTCACTGAGCTGCGGAATGCTCATACCATCCTTGTCTTTGCAAGAAGCTATGCGGATCAGGATCCGCAAACCGTATTCTTCCTGTGCGCTTATTTTCATATAAGTTAAGTCAGAGAAAACCCAGTTCCAGCTGGGCAGCTTCCGACATCATTGTTTTGTTCCATGGAGGATCCCATGTTACCGTTACATAAACATCATTTACACCTTCAATCCCGCGCACTTTCTGATCAACTTCCACAGGTAATGTCTGTGCTGCAGGACAACCCGGTGCTGTTAGTGTCATAAGGATCTGCACATTGTTGATGGGAAGAATATCAATTCTGTATATCAGTCCCAGTTCATAAATGTTTACGGGCAGCTCCGGATCAAAAATTGTCTGCAGGCATTCAACCACCTTATCTCTCAATGACTCTTCCATCATCCTGCATTTTTCAGTTTATAGGCAAGTGCATAATTTTTCATCTGTTTTAACATAGCAAGTAAACCATTCGAACGGGTTTGCGCCAGGTGCGACATCATGCCAATGTCTTTTATAAAGTCCAGTTTTGCATTTACAATTTCATCAGCTGTTTGTCCAGACAATACCCGGATCAGCATACTGATCAAACCTTTTACAATCACTGCATCACTGTCGGCTTTGTAATAAATTCTTCCGTTCCGGTAATCTGCCACCAGCCACACAGTAGACTGGCATCCACGCACCCTGTTTTCATCCCGTTTGAATTCACTTTCCAAAGGCGGCAGTTTTTTTCCAAGGTCAATGATGTATTCGTATTTATCATCCCAGCTGTCGAACAGTGAAAATTCTTCAACAATCTCTGTTTCTATATCTGCTATGCTTTTCACCGCCTCCATCTTATGACAACATTTTTACTGCTTTGTACAAACCCTTTACCAGTACATCTATTTCAGCACGCGTGTTGTACATGGCAAAGGAAGCACGGGTTGTTCCGGGAATGCAATAACAATCCATCAATGGTTGTGCGCAGTGATGACCAGTGCGTACTGCAACTCCGGCATTATCAAGTAAAATACCAAGGTCCTGCGGATGAACGTTCTTCACAACAAATGAAATCACGCTGGCCTTTTCAGCTGCACTTCCTAAAATGCGCAATCCAGGAATTTCTTCCAGCTTACCCGATGCATATTGCAGAAGGTCCTGTTCATGAACACGAATTTTTTGTTTGCCTGTCTGCGTTGTAAAATCAAGCGCTGCTTTGAAAGCTACGGTATCAGCAATATTCGGAGTACCTGCTTCGAATTTATAAGGCAGGTCGTTATAAGTGATGGTTTTAAAATTTACTTCCTTGATCATCTCTCCCCCACCCTGGTAAACCGGCATTTGTTCAAGAAGGTGTTTTTTTCCATATAAAACACCAACACCGGTAGGACCATATAATTTATGCGAACTGAATGCAAAAAAATCGCAATCCAGGTCCTGCACATTAATATCCAGATGGACGGTTGACTGCGCTCCATCTACCAGCACAACAGCACCTGCCTGGTGTGCTTCGTCAATGATTCTTTTAACAGGATTGATCGTACCCAGTGCATTTGATACATGAACTATTGATACAAGTTTTGTTTTCGAAGACAACAGGTTTGAAAATTCTTCAAGTACCAGTTCACCTTCTTCATTCACAGGGATTACTTTCAGGACAGCTCCTTTTTCCTGTGCAAGAATAAACCACGGAACAATATTCGAA
>JBJMLW010000213.1:0-3618 GCA_045805105.1 Flavisolibacter sp.
ATGTTGAATGTTGAATGTTGTATGTTGAATGTTGAATGTTGAATGTTGAATGATGGAGGATAATGTTTATTTTAAAATGATAATTGCTATTCAAATTAAACTTTCAGAATATTTTTATTTAATACTTTTTATAATTAATGGCAGATTTAAATGAATGCATCATATAACATTCAACATACAACATTCAACATAACCTAAACGATTCCTTTCACCTTGTTTCTCCGAATAAATTTACCATATCCTTTCTCAATTGTACAACTGCCATTATCGATGGCTAGTTTACCTCTCAGAAAAACCTGCTTCACTTTGCCGGTAACTTCCCATCCTTCATAAGCAGAATAGTCAACGTTCATGTGGTGCTTTGATGCAGTAATGGTATGTTTTTTATTGGGATCGAAAATGACCAGGTCAGCATCGGAATCTACGCCAATCGTTCCTTTCTGCGGAAACATACCAAAGATCTTTGCAGGATTGGTACACGCAACTTCAACGAATTTGTTTAGTGAAATCCTTCCTTTGTTCACACCTTCACTATACAACAATTCCATTCGGTGTTCAATAGCAGGATGGCCATTGGGAATTTTTGAAAAATCTTTTTCTCCCATCAGCTTTTGCTGCCACTTAAATGGACAATGATCTGTAGCCACTATTTTAACAATGCCCTGATTGATGCCCGCCCACAGCGTTTCCTGGTCTTTCTTTTCGCGTAAAGGCGGACTCATGACCCATTTCGCACCTTCAAAATTTTTTTCATATAACGAAGCATCAAGTACCAGATATTGTATGCAGGTTTCAACAAGCACATTCTGGTTTCTTCGTGTAGATTGCCGGATGGCATTTAATGCACCTTCACAGGTAAGGTGAACGATGTATCCGGGACAACCGGTATAATAAGCCATGTCGGCAAACCTTTCTGTTGCCTCGGCTTCGGTGATCTCGGGTTGTGAGAGGTAATGATACAACGGAGATAATTTTTCCTCAGACCTATGTTTCGCAATCAGGTAATCGATCATGTCGCCATTCGTTGCATGAACAGTTACCAGGCCTCCCTGCAGTTTCACTTCTTCCATCAATCCGATCATCTGCCTGTCGTCAATCATCAATGCTCCTTTATACGCCATGAAGGTTTTAAAAGATGTAATGCCTTCTTTTTCCACGAAGTGCCGGATTTCTTTTTTTGTTTCATCATTAAAATCTGTAACCGCCATGTGAAAACTGTAATCACCCACGCAGTTATTATCCGACCGCGACTTCCATTCTTTCAACGCATCCTGTAGCGATGCACCTTGCTTTTGCAGAATGAAATCAATCACCATCGTTGTTCCGCCATATAGCGCAGCGCGTGTACCGGTTTCATAGGTATCACTCGAAAAAGTTCCCATGAAAGGCATGTCGAGGTGAACATGCGGATCAATACCACCTGGAAACACCAGCATGCCGGAAGCATCAATTTCCTTATCAGCTTTCACAGCAAGATGTTTTCCAATGGCACTGATCTTTTCTCCTTCTATAAGAATATCAGCCACCTGGTCTTCCGACGCAGTAATGATTCTTCCATTCTTTATCAGTATTGACATATTAACGTGCGGTTTGAAGATGCGGTTGCGCAACGCGGCCGCGCATAATGATAAGATACATAATCCCTGAAATAAAAAATCCTACAAACCATGCATAATTATATAAATGGGAGATCCATTCAGGAAATGCTTCAGCACTTACCAATTTCACCTGCAGCAAAAAACCAGGTATGTTGGGAAGAATGCCGAGTACCAATGCTACAATAGCCAATGGATTGAATCCATTCCTGTAGCGGTAAATTCCATCGTGCCTGTAAAGATCATTTGGAAGCAGTTTCTGTTGCCTCACAAAAAAATAATCTGCAATCAGAATTCCGCCAATGGGTCCGAGCAGACTTGAATACGCAATCAGCCATGTGAAAATATATCCGTTCGGATCTGCCATCAGCTTCCATGGAAATATAAGTATGCCTACAATACCCGTAATGTATCCGCCTGTTCTGAAATTTATTTTCCCCGGCGAGAGGTTAGAGAAATCGTTTGCAGGACTCACAATATTTGCAGCAATATTTGTTGCGAGTGTAGAAATGATAATACCCAGCATGGCAAAGCTGACCATAATTTTATTTTCAAATCTTCCGGCAAGTGCTACAGGGTCCCATTCCGGACTTCCATAAATAATAGCTGAAGCAGATGTAACAACTACTCCAACAAATGCAAACAATGTCATTGATGTTGGAAGTCCGTAAGCTTGTCCTCTTATCTGGTCCTTCTGGCTTTTAGCGTATCGGGTGAAGTCGGGAATATTCAGTGAAAGTGTTGCCCAGAATCCAACAACGGCAGTGAGTGCGGGAAAAAAGAAATGAAAGAAGGATGTGGTATCATTAAACTTTGAAGGCTCACGCAAAATTGGTCCAAGCCCTTTCGCGGCTGTTATGGCCCAGAAGAAAAGCGCCAGTGCAGCAACCGGTAAAAAGATGGCTTTGAAAACAAGTAGTTTCCTGATGCTTTCAACACCTTTGTAAACAATAAACATATTCAGTAACCAGAATAAAAGAAAACAGATGGAAGGTAATGTCTGCGGAAATAAAGTTGTTGTATTGATCGGCTCCAGTGATGGATTCCATGCCCTGATCATGTTATACAATGCAGCACCGCCAATCCATGTTTGAATGCCAAACCATCCGCACGCAACGATGGCACGCAGCACAGCAGGAATGTTTGCACCCTTTGTTCCAAAGCTTGCTCTTGCAAAAACCGGAAAGGGAATTCCATATCGTGCGCCGGCATGTCCGTTCAGCAGCATCGGAACAAGAACAATCGCGTTACCCAAAAAAATTGTAAGGATCGCCTCCCACCAGTTCATTCCCTGGTTGATCATGGAGCTTGCCATTGTATAAGTAGGAATGCAAAGGCTCATGCTGATCCAGAGTGCGGCATAGTTCCATGTATTCCATGTTCGCTTCTCGGGAGGAACGATGGCCAGGTCTTCATTATAAAGTGAATTATCGATCGGGGATTCCTTCATGTAATTTCTTTGGTTTCACGCAAAGCCGCAAAAGACAAGAACGCTGATTTTTATGATGATTATGATGAACACTGATCTTTTATTCTGGATTAAAATCATAATAAATCATAACCATCATAATAATCTGTGTTTTCTATTTCGTCGATGCTTGCTTCCGTAGTGGATCGGGTAAAATCCTAAACCACACTTTTATCCGCTATCTCCAATGCTTTGGAAATAATCTCCAGTCCTTCATCAACTTCTTCTTTCGTGATGCATAGTGGTGGTGCTATAAACACATAACTCCATCTTACAAAAGTGTACATACCCAGCTCGCGGATCTTCGCTGCAACCTTGTTCATCACTTCCATTTCATCTGGCTTAGCATTGAATGGTGCCATCGGCTCTTTTGTCTTTTTATTTTTCACCAATTCAAGGCATCCGAGTAAACCGGTATTTCTCCAGTCGCCTATGCTGGGATGTTTCTTCATTAATTTTTCCAGCTGCTCATTCATGTATTTGCCCATGGCTGCGGCATTCGCTATCAAATTTTCATCTTCATAAATACTCAATGTCTCCAACGCTGCTGCGCAA
>JBJMLW010000214.1:0-2141 GCA_045805105.1 Flavisolibacter sp.
AGTGACGACGTTAAAATTAAAACGCGTTGAATAGTGATGAAAACCGGCGATAAAATAACATCCATTCTTGTTATCATCTTTGCCTGGCTGATTGCTCTGGGGATGGTTTATATTTTATGCTTCAAATTGAAAACGCTGTTGTGAAGCTTGTTGCGTGAACTTGCTGATAATAATTTACCCTTAATCTTTTATTTTTTTTGTGTTGATGTGAATTGGGCTGTCATGGAAGACTTAATTTGTTTCTGTGAAACCCCGCCATTTTCATCTCCTTTCTGAAACCGAACAAGCCTATTTACTTCTCTGCCAGGGTGTGGAAGTGGCTAAACGAGTTTACAAATGTTTTGATATTCATCTTTACCAGCTGCCTGGATTTTACGTAGAAGTCTTCTGTCATCATAGTTTTAGTGAGATGGGCGCCTTCCGTGCATTTGAAGACACCCATAAACTCGATCCTTATCTCGTTCATATTCCCGTCGAAGCATTGTTGCAGTAGGAGTACATTCAAGAGAAAAGCAGTAAGCAATAAGTGGGAAGCAGTATGAGCACCTATTTGGATACTGCTCGCCGCTCACCCGATAGCTATCGGGTCCTCACTGCTTCTGAACCACATTCCGCTCCCCGTATTACTACTGTTGTTTTTCCGGTTTATTTGTCTGTCCTTTATAAAAGTTTTTATCCACTGCCCTCCATTCCTTCCTTGAATACAAGATTTGATCTGTATCCTTTTCCTGGATCAACTAATACACCATATAATTTTCTTGAAATGAGACAAAGATCAGTATTTGTAATACTGTGCCTTTTCTTTATTGCATCAGCAGATGCACAGATCACCATTTCGATCCGTAAAAGTTTTATTGACAGTTTTAAAAACCGGATCACCATCGATGCCAATTATGAAGTTTACTTTGCTCACAAACATCCCAATGCTGCTGCAAAAGATGCAGACCTTCACTTTGCTGGTTACGACAGCAGGATAGGCATGCCCATTGTTGCAGAAATAATGAATGCAAAAGACCAGGATGAAGCTGTGGCGCTCATACATCAGAACGAAGGTCATGGTGTACCGCAACAGAAACTTAAAGTAACAGGTGTATGGCGACTTTGGTGTGAACATCCTGGTGAAATCGAAGAATTCAAACAGGGTAAGAAGATCAGTATTGAGAATACAAATCCCCCGCATGTTTTTGAGATACACCCCGTGACAAAGGTCGGTAGTATTGATGTGGTTAATTCATTGCATCAAATTGAAGGATTCAAATACAAGGATGCTGAGGACGCGTTTAGCCGATATTCTAACCTGAGATCAAAGATTTCAAAAAAAGGAAAATTTATATTGATTGAAACCAATGGCATAGGGTATAATTATGTTGACTTCTGGATCGAATTGAATACGACACAGAAACAGCTGGTATCTGACGGGCTCTTTGTTTTATGTACCGTTTACCAATCCGGTTTTGATCCGCAGGAAGATGACCAGGATGATTTGATATCTCATAAAATGAGAGTCGGCTTCATAAAAAATTCAGAATTATACAACGAGGTAAAGAAGATGAAAAAAGGGAAGTTCCTTCATATAGTTGGCATCCCAAGGATTGATCTTAATCTGGTCGCCTGGCGCGTTGCACATGCTGGTAGCCGTCCCGAAGCCCTGGACTGGAACCTTCCCTTTGAAATGATAGCAGTGGGAGAGATACAGTGAGGGAATAATTTCTTAAGCAGAGGAACAATCATTACGTAAAACATCCCCACATTCGGGGAGATGGTGAAGAAAAAAGGGGATTGGATTTAATTTTCAGGTGAATCATTTTTGTGCATTAATCAGAATTTTAAGGTCATGCCGCGAACATATTTTGTCTTAGTTGCTTTCATTCTTTTTTCGTGCAAAAAAGAAAATGATGACATTCGGTTTACGGTGTACAAATCATCGGGAGATGTCACCGCAAAAATCAATGAATTCAGAGCTGTATTGGGAAACCTGAATACAAGTCCGGGAGCAACCAGTGGCAGGAGAGAGATCAATTGGGATACGGTTGCTGACAGCCTGATGAATAAAACCCTCCCCAATGATTTTTTCAATCCTACAACAGCAAATGCGCCAGTTGCGAGGCAACGTGGACTTCTTTATGAAGGAGGTGCCGTTC
>JBJMLW010000215.1:0-4695 GCA_045805105.1 Flavisolibacter sp.
CAACGTATGCATCGGGCCATGAAGTCGGACGATTCTGCCCTGGTTATTGAAATATATCCTAAATAATCTTCGAAAGTTGTGCTAAGAGATAAAGTAGGAAAGGGTAAAAACATTTGATTTTTTTTCTTTCCCTTTCCCTTTCCTTTTTTCTCAGCTATTTTTCCTCTACTTTGTTAAACCCTTTTACTCCTTTTTCTTAGTTAATCTTCTTACTCCTTTACACCTTTTCACTCTTTTATCTTATAGCTTTCTTAGCAGTTCAGCTTCTACAAAAAAATATTTTTAGTCCGCGTGTCTATACAGTATGTAGAAATAAATTATCGGTATGATCAATTAGCATGTTATAATTCCGGATGGCACTATTTCTGGAATCTTAGTGTGAATTAAAATTTTAAACATATGCGGTTTATTGAAACTAAAACACATGGCATTCTCGATTACCTGACGGGTATTCTTTTAATTCTTTCTCCGTGGATCTTTGATTTTAATGAAGGAGGTGCGGAAACCATCATACCGGTTGTACTTGGAGCAGGCGTTATTATGTACAGTCTGCTCACCGATTATGAAATGGGCGGCTCCTATAAGATCACAATGAAAACTCACCTGCTTCTGGATTTTGCCGGAGGTGCTTTACTTGCTACATCTCCCTGGATTTTTGGATTCAATGATGACGTTTGGCAGCCTCACCTGATCATTGGTAGTATGGAAATGCTGGTTTCAGTGTGTACAAAAACTACTCGCGGAACATCAGGATCAAAAAGACGTCATGCTTCTGCATCACATTAATTCATTCAGGCCCTGTAATACCGGGCCATATTATATTTTAACTGGCAAGCATATTGCGTGATTTCCATAAACATAAATATGAAACAGAATAATAAGGAAGGATATGCACTGATTACAGGAGGTACAAGCGGGATTGGATATGAAATAGCAAAATGCTTTGCAAAGGATGGATATAACCTGGTGCTTGTTGCAAGAACCGTGGAAGGACTCAAAGAAATTTCTGCGGAACTGATGAATTCATTTAAAGTCGATGTTCGTACTATTCAAAAGGACCTGATCATCCCCGGGTCATCAAAAGAAATCTACGAGGAATGTAAAAACAATGGACTTACAATTAATTTCCTGGTTAATGACGCTGGACAGGGTTATTGGGGAAATTTCATAGATACTGATCTTCACCGTGAAATGGACCTGATCCATTTGAATGTGATAGCAGTAGTAAGTCTTACCAAGTATTTTCTTCGTGATATGACGCAAAGAAACAACGGTAAAATTCTTCAACTGGCTTCATCACTTGCGAAGGCTCCTTCACCACATATGTCGGTATATGCTGCATCCAAAGCCTTTGTATGGTCATTTACCGAAGCATTGATCCAGGAATTAAAAGATACAAACATAACAATGACTGCTTTATTACCGGGAGCAACAGATACTGATTTCTTTCATAAAGCAGAAGCTGAGGATTCAAAGGAATACCGGGAAATATCTTTATATGATCCTGCTGAAGTTGCGAAAGCAGGTTATGAAGGAATGATGGCTGGTAAGGATAAAGTTGTTCCGGGAGCAAAAAATAAAATGCAGGGAATGATGGGTGCGATTCTTCCAGATAAAATGGTAGCCGCCAATATGGGCAGTCATTTGAAAGAAAGCACAAAAGATGACGGCCGTGACAGTATTACGCATGCACGCTCAGCAGAAGAAAGATCACGCATCAGTAATCAATCAGGAAAGCCTGATGGTGATTTTGAAAATCATAGCGGGCATGATCATAGGGAGTAGGAGAAAGAAGGGATTGGGGATCGGGGATTAGAAATTCGGGATTTTTTTTACTAAAGGAAGCCAGTAGCTATTTTGCCACCGGCAAATATCACTTGGAGTTGAAAGATAATAGAAACAGCAATTCTCAATGTTCAATGCTCAATGTTCAGTGAGTAATTCGTGAATCATTATCATCGGGAAATCTTTAGGAATTGAAGAAGAACGATTTTCAATATTCAATTTTCAATGATCAATGATTTAATCTTTCATCGATCCTTTTATTCTGTGCTTTATTGTTACCAATAATGAACAGATTGTGTTCTCTGCTTTAACGAGGTTATTGATCAATAAATGGATGAGTTGTTTGATGAGATAAGATGAATAGATTCAGTCTTTATTAGAATATCTAAATCAAAATCTTTCATGGTTGGGTTTTATAAAAAAAGAAGGATAAAAAACTAAAATCAAAATATTTACAATGCTGAGCCTGCATATTTTTCCTGCGACCGCATGATATTTTTAATGAATTTTGTTGTCTAAATTTTTCGTTATGGCAGAAAATAAAAACCGTGGTGGCAATAGCAGCAACCAGGGAAATCAGAGCAGCCGTGGTGAAAAAAGTAACCAGGGTAATATGGCCAATTCACAACAAAGCGGTAACCAGCGTGGAGGCCAGGGAAACAGTAGCAAGGATCGTGAAGATCAAAATTCCGGTAACAGTAACCAAAACAAAGGTAACCGCGGAGGAAACCGTTAAACAAACGAAACGCCTGGTCGTACCAGGCGTTTTAATTTATTACCATTAAATTAAAAATATGAAAGGATATCATGAATATAAGGATTGTGTAGAAGCATGTTTGCGTTGTGCAGCGATCTGTAATCATTGTGCGAGTTCCTGTACACAGGAACAGGACGTAAAAATGATGGCAAGGTGTATTCAGCTCGATATAGAATGTGCTGCTATCTGTTATGCAGCAGCGCAACTAATGAGTATCGGCAGCTCAAAGGCGGAAGATATATGCCGCATCTGTGCTGAAATATGTGAAGAATGCGGAAATGAATGTGGCAAACACCATACGGTTCATTGCCAGGAATGTGCTGAAATGTGTCATCGTTGTGCAGAGGAATGCCGCAGAATGGTTCAAATGGCAGTCTGAGGTCATTTCCCTTATTCTAATAGAAATCTAATTCTATTCTAATGCTACATTAGGATTAGGGTGGTATGTTGTGAGATGGCCGCAAAAAAACTTTTTATAGTATCTAACAGGCTTCCGGTAACTGTAGATAATAAAAACCAGATTACTCCTGCAAGCGGAGGCCTGATAACTGCCATAGAAAGTTACCTTCACAAATCAGATTCAAAAACATTTGGCAAGGTTTTCTGGGCTGGCGTTCCGGGTTGCGAAACCAGTAGTTGGAAAGCTGCAGTTAACAATATAAAAAATCACGCATTCACGTATATTCCTGTATTTGTTCCTTCTAAAGAATATGACGGTTATTATTATGGCCATTCAAATTCAGTATTATGGCCATTATTCCATTATTTCCCCTCCTATGCCGAGTATGATGAAAAATGTTATCAGAACTATCAATCGGTAAATGAACATTTTGCTGATACGTTGATTCAGCATATCCGCCCTGGTGATGTTGTATGGATTCATGATTACCACCTTCTTCCTTTAGCAGGTTTATTGAGAAAAAAAATTCAGGACCTGACCATTGGATTTTTTCTGCACATTCCTTTTCCATCCTTTGAAATTCTGCGGATGATGCCCAAAAAATGGCAGGAGGAAGCATTACACGGAATGCTTGGTGCTGACCTGATTGGTTTCCACACCATTGATTATGCCAGTCATTTTTTGCAAAGTATTTTAACCGTGCTTGGACTTGACCATGACCGGCATATCATTCATTATGATAACCGGCTTGTGAAGGTGGACGTTTTCCCTATTAGTATCGACTTCAAAAAATTTCATGAAGCATTTGATAATAAGCAGGTGGAACAATCCCGAAATTCTCTTCTTGAAAAGATGAATAAAAAAAAGATCATCTTTTCAGTTGACAGGCTTGATTATACCAAAGGTGTACACAACAGGTTAAGAGCCTATGAATGCTTCCTGCAGGAGAACCCGGGATATCATGGAAACGTGGTTTTCATTATGGTAATTGTTCCATCAAGAGATTCGATTCCAAAATATGCTGAACGAAAGAGAATGATAGACGAGTATATAAGCCAAATCAACAGTAGGATTGGCAATATTCACTGGATGCCTGTTATATACCAGTATAGTTGCCTTGACTTTGAAGAAATGCTTGCATTATATACTTCTTGTGACCTTGCTCTTGTTACACCGCTCAGAGATGGAATGAACCTCGTATCAAAAGAATTTGTTGCGAGCAGAAAAGATAAAAAAGGTGTTCTTATTATCAGTGAAATGGCAGGGGCAGCACGCGAACTTACAGATGCGCTAACCATAAATCCGAATGACATTTTGGAAATGGCTGAAAAAATAAAAACTGGTCTTGAAATGGATGAACAACAACAGAAATTGAGTATGGAAAATATGCAGAAGAGGATCGCAAATTAAGATGTCCAGGCATGGGCCGAAGACTACATGACAGAGCTATATAACATTAAGCTAAAACAGAAATCATTTCAGATAAGATTTCTTGACAGTTATTCCAAAGCATCAATGTTTGATGCTTATAAATCATCTTCAAAAAGGTTGCTTCTTCTTGATTATGACGGCACCCTCGTTTCATTTACATCCAATCCAGACCAGGCCTTACCCGGTACTGAACTGCGGGAACTGTTGTATGATCTTTCAGGAAAACCGGAAAACGATGTTTATTTAATCAGTGGAAGAAACAGTTCCTGGCTGGATCGTGAATTCGGCGATCTGCCCATAAACCTTATTGCAGAACATGGAG
>JBJMLW010000216.1:0-6252 GCA_045805105.1 Flavisolibacter sp.
GACCCATTCCTGACCCAATTTTAAAGTGACAGGTCAGAATTTGGACTGAAGGTCTATATAAAAGAAGAACCTCCAGCTTTAACTGAAGGCTCTGATCGTCGGGAAGACAGGATTCGAACCTGCGACCCCCTGGTCCCAAACCAGGTGCGCTACCGGCCTGCGCTACTTCCCGAAATTGGTGTCCCGCCGCGGCGGGACTACTTCCCGAAACTGGTTCCCCGATTTGTCGGGGCTACTTCCCGAAACTGGTGCCCCACTATGTCGGGGTTACTTCCCGGGTTATTAATTTCGGCGGTGAGGGCGGGATTCGAACCCGCGGTACAGTTTAACCCGTACGGCAGTTTAGCAAACTACTGATTTCAGCCACTCATCCACCTCACCTGTTACCCCTTTAACAAGGGCTGCAAAAATAGGGATTCAGCCCTGAAAATCCCAAAGATTTCCCATTAGCCCGTTACCGGGCGTCCAATAGCGCTTGAAATAACTCTGCATTTTAAAATAGAGAATTTCAATAAATCTTGTCAGAACTTTTAACTGACGAAAGTTCACAACATTTTTGAGAGAGCATTATTTTTTGACCGACCTATAATAGCGTTCCTATTTACTTTGACTATTTCAAAGTCATGGTTTAAGAATTGTAGCATGTGATAAAAAGAAGAATGAAATCAAAGAGTTCAAGGCAGAGATCATCATCAACGAATAAGGAAAATCATTGTCCGGTACCATCAAGCACATTGCTCATCATTGGTGGTAAAGAAAATAAAGGCCAGGCAGAACCTGAGAACAAAAAAAAGCCGAAAGATTTTATCAGGCTGGAAGTTTTAGAAACATTCCGGAAACTTATTGATAAGAGAGATCCGGTAATTGAAGTAATTACGACTTCAAGCGGCGAACCAACAGAATCTTTCAACGATTACAGAAAAGTTTTTACTGAACTGGGTATTGAAAAAATTGGTCACATTCACCATAATTCAAGGAAGGAAGCAATCGATGATGACCTGGCCGATCGTCTAAAGAAAGCTGATGCATTTTTCTTTTCGGGTGGCGACCAGCTGAAGATCACTTCCATCTATGGCGGAACACCTTTTCTTTACGAGCTGAAGGAAAGATACATTCATGATACAATTTTAATTGCAGGCACGAGTGCAGGTGCAATGGCCATGTCAACACCAATGATCTACGCAGGCAATGAAGAAGTTCAGGAATTAGGGGGACAAATAAAAATTGCTATCGGACTGGAATTTTTAAAAGATGTATGCATCGATACACACTTTGTTCACCGTGGCAGGTTTGTGAGGATGGCCCAGGTGCTCGCAACCAATCCAACCTGCGTAGGTATTGGTATTGAAGAAGACACTGCCATTATTGTCCGCAATGGTCAGCAGGTAGAGGTTGTAGGCACAGGACTTGTGATTATTATTGAAGGATTCAATGTAACTGAAACCAACATTGAAGACTTTACTGAAGATAAACCTGTAACCATTAAAAATCTTTCCATGCATTTACTTTCGTCGGGAAATAAGTATGAAATACAACAGGTGAATCCACCGCATAAGTGATGCATGTATGCTGCTCCCTATGGAGTTTAGCATGCCCATTCCAACCAATAGTGCGTCAGCAGAAAGTAATCAATCAAATTATGGACGAGATGCCATGGGCAAAATCCACTGCCAGCTACTTCCATTCCACTACCACTTTGATTTCATCATCAGAATGCTGGTGCAGGGCTTTATTGTATTGCTGGTATGGAATTCTTTCAGTGATCACTGCTTTGATAACATCAGGCCATTTCTGCAAAGAAGATTGCAGGTCTTCAACAGCCATTTGATAATGATGAATACTTGCATTAACGCTACCAAGAAAAACCTGGTTCTTCAAAACTAATTGCTGTAATAATGCGCCAACTGCTATCGTTAATGGCCGGTCACCTGCTGGAATTCCGGTGGCTACATAAATACCATTGATTGCGAGCGCATCCAGCAATTCAATTTGCAACTTGGCAATTCCGGTTGCTTCAAAAATAAAATCTGCTTCACCGCAAACATCATCAATACTGGTAACCTGCACTTTTCTTCCGTCTATATATTTTCCGCCAATTTCTTTTAAAATCCGTGGACGTAAACTATTCTCATCCACGATATCCATACCGATCACTTCTGCTCCTCTTAATCTTAATGCAAATGCAGCCATTAAACCAATGGGACCAATTCCTGCAATCAATGCCTTTTTTCCCTTCAGCCAATCCTGTTCATCATCAAAATTTTTCAATCTTGCCCTTTGAATGATCATTGCTTCATCAATGGCTTTTGCTGCCACCGACATGGGCTCTGTCAATACGCCAATCTCTTTCAACTCCGGAGAAAGCTTCACTAAATACTGTTCCTTATCTACAACATATTGTGCCTGGTAGCCATCTGCTCCCTTTATTCCTCTTTCCGTATAATCGCCAGTAAAACACATATCGCTTCTTCCGTTCACACATGCTTTACATTTTCCGCAACCCCGCCGAACCATGAATACTGCATAATCACCTTTCTTAACTTTTGAAACATTTGTACCTGTTTCCACAACTTCACCAAACATTTCATGACCAATGATCAGGTGAGTTTTTCCTTCAGGTGCCTCTGCTCTTCCTCCTGAAACTTCCTCGCGGTCTGTTCCGCAAATACCTACCTGCCACATTTTAATCTTCACATCATCAGGTGCACTGATCACTGGCTCACTAACATCAACTAATGATACTTCAGTAGTTCCCGGCTTGATTGCAATAGCTTTCATATCTGGTTCACATTTTTATTTCTACTATCATTTAATTGTTTATCCAGGTTATATGCGGCACTGATCAGGCCAAGATGTGTGAAAGCCTGGGGAAAGTTTCCCAAATGTTCTCCTTCAAAGCCCAGCTGTTCTGAATATAATCCCAGATGATTTGCATAACCCAACATCTTTTCAAAATAAAATCTTGCTTTCTCCAGTTGTCCAGCTCTTGACAAACATTCAACATACCAGAATGTGCACATAGAGAAAGTTCCTTCACGGCTAACAAATCCATCCGGTGCAGCCAGTTCAGGTTTATACCGATAAACCAATGAGTCAGATACTAATTCTTCCTCAATTCTTTTTAAAGTGGAAAGCCATCGTGGATCTTTCGGGCTGATGAACCTTACTAACGGCATCAGTAAAGATGAGGCGTCAACAGTGGATGCACCTGGAAATTGCATAAAAGCTTTCTGATCTTCATTCCAGAACTCTTCATATATGCTGTTATAAATTTTATCTCTTTCGCGCACCCAGTTTTCATTTAGAGGAAAGGAACGGCCATAAGATATTTTTATAGCGCGGTCGAGTGCTACCCAACACATCAATCGTGAATACAAAAATTTTTTCTTTCCCCCTCTTACTTCCCAGATCCCTTCATCGGGCTGATCCCAGTTTTTACTCAACCAGTCAATCTGCTTTTCAAGGTCCTTCCAGAAGTCATAAGAAATCGGTTCTCCATACTTATTGTACAGGTAAACAGAATCCATTAGCTCTCCGTAAATATCCAGTTGTAACTGTCCATAGGCATCATTTCCGATGCGAACCGGTTTAGAACCGCTATATCCATCTAAATGATCCAGTATTTTTTCTTTCAACTGACGTTCGCCATTTATAGCATACATGATACCCAAACGCTTTTGTCCCTTAATATCACGGCATAATTTTTCTACCCAGTTCATAAAGGAACCAGCTTCCTTCGTATATCCCAATCGTAATAATGAGTAAACAGTAAAAGAAGCATCGCGGATCCATGTGTACCGATAATCCCAGTTTCTTTTAAAACCAATACTTTCAGGCAGACTGAAAGTAGGTGCAGCAACAATGGAACCGAACTGGTAAGATGTGAGCAGTTTCAATACCAGGGCAGACCGGTTAACAATTTCCATCCAGCGGCCTTTATAATTACATTGTGCAATCCAGTCTTTCCAGTAATTCACAGTTTTAAAAAGACTTTCAGTAATAAGATTTTTGAAATCTGTATTTACCGGATGTTTTTTGTCGCCATGCTCTAACAAAAAGTCAGCAGTTTCATTCGCTCCAAGAGCAAATTCTGCAAAAGCATCGCCGTCAGAAATTTTTAATGGAACTGAACTATATAAATGCAATACCGTTCCGTCCTCCCCTTTGCTTGTAAAAACGATTTCGTAATCTGATTTACTTTCTATGTTATGGCCACTTCGTGCATAATTAAATCGCGGCCGGCAACACATTTTATAATTCACTTGTCCCCGAACAGTAGTTACTCTTCTGATCAGCTGTTTCCCATTAAACAATTCTTCCACCGGCATGAAGTCTGTGATCTCACCAACACCATTTTTTGAGAGAAACCTGGTCAGCAAAACATTGGTATCCGGCAAATAAAGTTGTTTTGATTTCATTTCAGTAAATGCAGGCACTATCTGGAACAACCCACCCTTTTCTGAATCGAGAAGTGAAGCAAAAATGGAAGGCGAATCAAATGCAGGAAAGCACATAAAATCAATCGAACCATTCAATCCAACCAGCGCAATAGTGTTGAGATCGCCAATGATACCGTAATTTTCTATGGGCTGATATTGCATACTGTCATCTATACAATACGCATTCCATACACATATAAACCCTGGTATTCATCAGGGAAGACTGAAAATTCTAATGATAATAATGTTGAACGAATTGAAATTTCGCTCTTTGTATACACCTCCAAGGAATGGGCAGTAAATGGAGATCATCAAAAAAAATCCCATTTCTTTTCAGAAACGGGACCAATTATTTTAAACCGCTTATAGCTTTTTCTACATCGCTGCGAGCTGTACCTTCTGTTGCAACTCCATCACACTATCTCTGAATGCACCATCAGTGTCCATCAGGTCTTTTACAGTCTGGCAGGAGTGAATAACTGTTGTATGATCACGTCCGCCAAAATGTTCACCAATTGTTTTCAGTGAATTTTTGGTAAATGCCTTTGCCAGGTACATGGTGATTTGCCTTGCCTGTACAATTTCACGCTTCCTGGTTTTTTGAAGAAGCTTGTCGTATGGCACATCAAAATATTCACAAACCATTTTCTGGATGGTATCGATTGTAATTTCCTTACTGGAAGTTTTTACAAAATTCCGTAACACCTTCTTTGCAAGGTCGAGGTCAATATCCCTGCGGTTGAGTGACGATTGTGCCAGCAGAGATATCAGGGCGCCTTCAAGTTCGCGGATGTTGGTATTAATATTATAAGCAATATATTTTACCACTTCCTTTGGCATTTCAAGGCCATCGCTCTTCATCTTTCTTTCAAGTATCTCGATCTTGGTATCGTAATCCGGCATCTGTATGTCGGCACTCAATCCCCAGCGAAAGCGGCTGAGTAGTCTTTCCTGTACACCTTCCAGGTCCTTTGGAGATTTATCTGATGTGAGAACCAATTGTTTGCCTGACTGATGGAGGTGATTAAAAATAGCAAAAAATGCATCCTGTGATTTCTCTGCACGATTGAAAAACTGAACATCATCAATAATCAGAACATCAATCAGCTGGTAGAAATGAATAAAATCATTGATGGCATTATTGCGACTATGGTCAACAAACTGGTTAATGAACTTTTCAGAACTCACATACAAAACCACCTTGTTTGGCTGCAGTCTTTTAACTTCATTCCCTATTGCCTGTGCAAGGTGCGTTTTACCCAGGCCTACCCCTCCGTAGATCACGAGCGGGTTAAAAGAATTGGCACCAGGTTTTTCTGCTACGGTTTTACCTGCACGCCTGGCCACCCTGTTACAGTCTCCTTCAATATATGTATCAATTGTATAATTCGGATTGAGCTGCGGGTCGATATGCATTTTTTTCAACCCCGGAATAACAAATGGATTTTTTACAGGTGTGTTGATGATCAATGGAAAATCCATTTCATTATTCGTAAAAGATTTGTAGGCATGACCAGCCATATCAACAGTTACAGGTTTATTATAATTATTGCCGCCATCAACCATGATCCTGTATTCCAGCCTTGCTTCCTTACCAAGTTCTCTCTTCAGGGTTTTCGCAAGGAGATTTACATAGTGCTCTTCAAGGTATTCATAAAAAAACTGGCTCGGAACCTGAATGATGAGAACATTTTCTTTTAGTGAAACTGGTTTTATAGGTTCAAACCATGTTTTGAAATGCTGCCACTCTACGATATCCTTTATGATTGATAAGCAATTGGTCCAAATGAGTTCGGCATTCTTCTCCATGTAC
>JBJMLW010000217.1:0-4732 GCA_045805105.1 Flavisolibacter sp.
GGCTTTGAACGATAGATAAAATCATAGGAATATTTTTCTGAAGCGATCTGGGTAACTCTTGGTTTCAGGAAAATGTGTTCCTGGGGATTGGCGAGGAATCCAAATACAGTTTGCAAAGGCCATGTATGCACGCGCGTTTGCTTCCGAGGCAGTGCGGAAATTATCTCAGAGAAATTTTCAAAACGTTCCCGCAGGCTTTCTTTTCCATAAACGTATTGGTACAATCCTTCTGCAAATGCTCTGGAGCCACGGTCTGGTTTTACGGCATCGCGAAGTGCCATTTTCTCAAATGAAAAAAGAAGGTTTGTGCGGCTTTCTATTTTTACTGCTGTGCTGGCAATCTCTTCATATTTTTTTGCAAGCAAAAACCTTTCATATGCTTCTTTATTCAAAGATTGCTGGAACTGGAAATGGGCATTAAGCTTGTATTCCCTCTCCCAGTTTATATATTTCGGGTCTGAAAAACCCTTTTTAAAATAATACAGGAATTTTTTCCTGCAACGGATCCGGGCCTTTTGTACAGGATCTTTGCCGGATAATACACTTAAACGCATGACCTGTGTTTATCTTTATATAGAAAATATTGCGCCACTTTAAATTGTGGCCATCATCTGAAATCAAAGATTAATTACATCAACAATGAGAACCGTAAAAAATATACTTGCATCCAAACCCAAACCGGCAAACATTGTTAGTCCAGACATGCTTGTAATTGACGCCCTGAACCAGCTGGAAAATGTTAACCTGAGTTATCTTATCGTAAAGGAGGGTGATTCCTTCCAGGGAATTTTCAGTGAAAGAGATTATAGCCGGAACGTAATTTTGAAGGGACGTGCAAGCAATTCAACAACTGTTGGAGAAGTAATGACAACAGATCTTCCAAAAGTTCAATTACCTGATACGGTAGAGCATTGCATGAAAACTATGAATACGAACCGTACACGTTACCTGCTCGCTTACGATGCGGACAATCATTTTGCAGGTGTAATCACTATTCACGACCTGTTGCGACAGGTTATTTCGAGCCGCGAAGACGTCTTTGATTCCGCCGCACAGCAATGGCTTGACCAGGATGAAAGTAGGGAAATATATTGAGAAGCTGCAAGCATCAAGCTGCAAGACCTAAATTCGGTCATACTTATTGTTCCTATCTTAATCAATGCATAAGGGACAGACCATAGACGATAGACCAAGCAGGTCGTTTATTATGAAATCCATCGTCTATCCTCTAACAGTAAATAATCGCAATCTTTAGTTAACTACCATGGTCCATGGTCTATGGTCCATGGTCTATCGTCCCCGTCCGAACGGCTGATACACTTTCAATCAAATTCACTGGTCAGCCGGGCGGGCATCGTCTATGGTCCATCATCTATTCTCCATCGTCCTTCCTATCTTTAATTATACATTCTCAAATCCCCGATCTCACCTATGCAGTGGACCATGATCAATGGAGAATTTCATGAAGCCGCGAAAGCTTCTCTGCACATTCAGGATCTTTCGATCCAGCGTGGATATGGCGTCTTTGATTTTTTCAAGGTCCAGGATTCACAACCATTATTTCTTGAAGATCATCTTAAACGGTTTTATCATTCGGCATCTTTCATGCATCTTCCACTTGATGCAGAAGAATTGCTGAAGGAGCAAATCTTTGTATTTATCAGGAAAAATTCCATCACATCATGTGGCATTCGTCTCACACTCACTGGAGGATATTCAAATGATGGATATACATTGGGCAAACCCAACCTGATTATTAACAGTATTCCGATCCAGCAGCCTACTGCTGAAGCATTTCAAAAAGGCATCAGCCTGATGACATTCGAATACAACCGGCAATTTCCGTCGGTTAAAACGATTGACTATATGATGGCGGTATGGCTGCAGAAGAGGACGAGGCAGGAGAAAGCAGACGACGTATTGTATTATAAAAATGATTCGTTTACTGAATGTCCGCGTTCAAACTTTTTTCTTGTAATTAAAGATGGCGTCGTCATTACGCCATCGGATGGTATCCTTTCAGGTATCACCAGAAAAAAAATCCTTGAATTGGCAAAAGGACTGTTTGATGTACAAACGAGAATGATTACCAGAGAGGATATACATAACGCTAAAGAGGCATTCATCACAAGTACAACAAAAATTATTCTGCCAGTTAACCGGATTGACAAAAAAATATTTCATACACCGGGGGAAGTCACTACAAAAATCCATGGTCTCATCATGAAGTTGCAGCAAGAGGCTGTTCATGCATCAGCGTAATTCACATCATCAGAAAATTTTATAAAACAAATATTTTATACGTATTGTTACGTATTGCACATACGTAGTTTCCGTGATTTTTGAATGACATTGCTTTCTTAAATTGCCGTATGATTAGTCAGGAAAGGCAGGCAGACCTTGATCTATGGGAAGTATGGATCGAATACGATCAGTTTAATCCAAAAAATTTCGGAATGTTGTATGTACTTGGTGAAATACTCACTGATTACAAAAATTCCAATCCGGAAATTGTAAAAAGAGGACGACTAAAAAGCGACCAGCTTGTACTGCAGGTTCCTGCAAGACCTACAGGACGCTGCCACATCACAGAAGTTTATTATTCAGAAGCTATAGAGGATCTTAACCAATATTCATCCATTTCAATTTATGCAGGAACAGAACTTGTTGCTGTGTTTGATGAAATAGAAGTAATGATCTGACAGACCGGAATAGTTTAAATAACCTGATGAAGAACATCATGAACAATGATGTGAGAATAATAACAGACCCCCTCGGAAATAATATATACTTACCGCACGAATGTGGTGTGATCACCAATGATGATTGTAATGAGAAGTATGATGATGCTTCAGCAGTTATAATGAAACCCGCGATGTTGTTCAGAGTGGAAGATGACACAACGGAAACCTTGTTCTATTTCAGATCGGTAGGCTGGCACAAGACAATGCTGATCGTTGTAAAATACCACGATGGCAATTGGAAATCTACGCAATGTATGATCAATCCTGCGAATGAAATATTATCAGAGGTTATGAAGAATGGCAGGCAGTTAATCTGATCATGTTACCAGGTAAATATTTTTTTTGATCGCATAAACGACAACACCTGCAGCATTTTTGGCACCGATTTTCTCCTGGATTCTTTCCCTGTAACCTTCAACGGTTCGAATGCTTAATTTCATCTGGTCAGCAATTTCCTTATTCGTCATTTCCTGACAGATATAACGGATTACTGAAAGTTCTTTCTCTGTAAATTCGAGTTTCTTTTCCTTCTCTTCTTTTATCCTGCTCCGTGCAATCATCTGGGCAAGCTTTGCTGAAGTATCATTACAATAATAAGCCTGATGATTACTAACCGTTTTAATTGCTTCAATAATCTCGTCCTTATGTGCATTCTTCAGGAGGTAACCCTGGGCGCCGGCTTCAAGCATTTCAACAATCAGTTGTTCTTCATCAAACATTGAAAGTGCGATGATACCTATATGAGGAAACTCCTTAGTAAGATATTTTGTTGCTGCTACCCCATCCATTCGTGGCATCTTTATATCGGTAACAATTACATCCGGTTGTGTATTCCTTGCAAGTGCTATCAATGATTCTCCATCTTCTGCCTCTCCTACCAATTGTATGGCTGGCTGCTTTCGCAGCATGGCTTTAAAGCCATCACGAAAAATTTCATGGTCATCAGCAAGAATGATCCTTATCGGTGTTAGCTGCTTCATGTTACTTCATTGGTATTTCAAATGTATATGATGTGCCTTTCCCTTTTTTTGATTCGAAGAACATTTGTCCGCCAATAATTTCAGTCCGGCTTAAAAGATTTCTTAGTCCTAACCCCGAAGCATCTTTTGACCTGGTTTCATAATTAAAACCGGTACCATTGTCTTTTGCTGAAAGAATCATCTTTTCCTTTTCTTTTTTCAGTTCAATTTCAAGAACAGATGCGTGTGCATGCCGCATGGTGTTGTGAACAATTTCCTGGATGATCCGGTACAGGTTGATCGACTGCTGTTGCGAAAGAGGAAAATCTTCATAATGGAATTCAATTTTAAGTGCGCTGTTTTTGGTGCAGTATTCTATAAATTCCCCGATGGCGGATGGGAGTCCCTTACGCGTTAGTGAACTCGGCATAAGATCAAATGAAATTTCGCGCATCCTCCTGAGCAAAGTATCAATTTGTGCATTCGTTTTGGCCAGTTCGGCTTCATCTTCATGATCACTGAGTTCAAGGCTGCTCAGACGAAGCTTGATTGCTGAAAGAACGGGACCTACTTCATCGTGAAGGTCCGCCGCCATGCGGCTGCGTTCTTTTTCCAGTGTATTGATTTCAGTGTAGATGCTTTGTTTATACAAATTGAGGCTGCGGCGATGTTGCCTGATAATGGAAACAAAAAAGAACATAATGATGACGCCAACGATTCCACTGACGATCAGAACTGCAGTGTATAGGCTTGCTTCTTCCTGAGACATAAAATTGCTACTGCATAGATTAGGTTACAAAGCAGATTAACACAAGAGAGAATATCATAAATTCTTCCGGTGACATAATCACTCAGTTTCAATCCATAAATGTAAAAGACTTCAATAATTACGTTGAATGTATAAAAAATTAAAAGTCCAATACAGATCAGGAACACCGGACTCCGCAAAATTTCCTTTTCCTGCATCAGTAATTTATTAATTGTACTTACACTCAATAAAACAACAGGGAAGGCATAAACAATTGCAAA
>JBJMLW010000218.1:0-2207 GCA_045805105.1 Flavisolibacter sp.
AGGCCAGGATTTTTTCTCGCAGTAAAGCACCGCCCCCACCTTTGATCAGGTTGCAACCACGATCCACTTCATCTGCACCATCAATATAAAGATCAATCGAGTTAACCTGGTTGAAAGGAATAATATCAATGCCCGCATCTCTTGCCATTTCTTCCGACGGGATTGAACTAGCCACTGCTTTTATGGAAAGCCCACCTTTGACTTTTTTTCCAACTTCACTTATGGCAAACGCAGCAGTGGTTCCTGTACCAAGACCGATGGTCATTCCATCAACCACTTCATTTACGGCAGCAATGGCTGCCACCTGTTTGGCATTCATGTAAGCGATTCAATAATTTTTCTTGTTGATTCAAAATCCTTGTGATGGTAACATTGCATTCCTGTTTTGGAAGCAGCATGAACCAGGATCGGACGGTCATCGAAATAAATGCATTCTTCCGGACTTGCCTGCGCAATTCCCATTGCCTGCCGGAAAATTCCCGGATCAGGCTTCCGCATGCCTACTTCGCAGGAGGAAACAAAAGCATCGAAGCATGCATACAGGTTAAATTTCCTGATACGATAATTATTTAATTCCCTGCCTTCATTATTGATCGACAAAATCCGGAACCTGTCAGAGTTTTTATTTTTCCATTCCACCAACCATTCCAGCATACCCGGTAGCTGAACGGACTGACTGAACATGAAATCCTTAAAGTCGTTTCTTGAAAAATTTCTTGGCTGGTAAAAAATCGTTGTATCGAGGTATTCATCCAGTGTGATACTTCCTACTTCATATACATTGAAGATGAATTCATGCAGCTGGTTCATTTCTACATAATCGAATCCAAATGTCTGTGCTGCCAGCTGCCGCGATTCGTGGCCCCAGCCGTTTGAAAGTAATACACCACCGATATCGAAGAAAATTGTTTTACGGATAGATGAAGACATGAATAAAGATAGACCATGAATGGGAACCAGGAAAAATGCCACAAAGGCACGGAGAAGACAGTTTTGAATAATATTCAATATTCAATGATCAATGATCAATACACAAGTCAGTTCGCAGAGTCATTACATGAATGAATAAAAAAACGAAATGACTTTCAGTGCTACCTTGAACATTGAGCATTGCCATTTGATTATTGAAAATTTTCTCTTTTTCTCCCTTTAATCTCAATTACCCAGCGGTTACTGCATTAATCATTCACCGGCCTGGGGAATTGCGTCCACACATCATCACCAGCCCTGTCGATGGGAAGCGTTGCAAGCAGGTTATACCTTCTCATATCTATCCATCGATGTCCTTCACCGAATAATGAATACCTCCTTTGACGCAGAATTTCTGTTATCAGGCTGTTCAGGTCTGTGGCACCTGCATAATTTCCCAGTCCGGCTGCATTTCTAACGCGGTTGATTCCTTTCAGCGCCTCCGTTACATCACCCAGTTGAGCTTTTGCCTCTGCATAGATGAGGATCAATTCTTCATTCCTGATGATAGGGATAGGATCGGTATTGGTTTGATAAACCATAAAATCATAATTGCTCGTTAGTCCATCCTGGAATGCAGCTGAAGTTCGTGCAGTTGCCTTGCTGGTAACCCTTGTATCTCCAGGCGTCGCATCCGTAACAAAAGATGGTTGTACCACTCTTGTCTCACCACTGGAATTAGGA
The DNA here is from genome assembly GCA_045805105.1 of Flavisolibacter sp. Classification (GTDB taxonomy): domain Bacteria; phylum Bacteroidota; class Bacteroidia; order Chitinophagales; family Chitinophagaceae; genus Flavisolibacter. The sequence goes on from JBJMLW010000218.1 coordinate 1,654, forward strand.
GGGAAAAACATTGGATTCAACAAATCACCGCCCTGTGCAGAAAATTGCATATAAACACCTAACCGCAGGTCACCATTCAGGTTAAAGAATGATTCAGTAAGTGCAGTATTGGCGCCGGCCCAATCTTTCCGGTAAATAGCCACCCGTGCTGCCAGTGCCCTGTTGAATTTGGAAAATTCATTGGCATTTCCAGGATACAATGATGTTTTGAAAGGAAAAGTTGCAGTATTATTTTTTAAATCTGTATTGGCTGCATTCAGAAGATTTGCAATGGCATCAATGGATGCCTGTCCTGACAGATAAGGTCCGAGGTTGTCGGGGTCTTTCACATCAACCCTGATCCCATTGTTGTAAAGAAGATTATACACGTACAATAGTTGAAGTGCCTGTATGGTTTTGGCATACGCAATACCCGCCTTGCGCTGGGGGTCTGTAATCACTGCCTTTGTATTGGTAAGTGCATCGATCAGGATATTAGTATTCCTGATCACCCTGTAACGGGCTGCATATGGATTGGTTAAATAAAATGTGTTATTATCAAGAACAGCATTTCC
>JBJMLW010000219.1:0-2647 GCA_045805105.1 Flavisolibacter sp.
TGCAGATACCAACATGCGCCGCCTGCAAAGACGGATCGTTCAAAACATTTTTTTCGGCGATTTTGCTGATCTGCCGCGATGGACTACATGCTGCGGAAAAAACTACCAGGAGAAAAAGAAAAACGCGCATAAATAAACGATGTTGGATTGGGATAGGAATTGGTAATTCGGGATTTGGAAAAATCAAACATAATAAGACTTTACGATCCAAGTTCCCCCTTCGGGGTACAGGGGCCTTACCGCTCCTGCGCTCTCAGCCATCGTTCAGGAATTTCATTGCTGCTTGCGAGGAGATAATCTTTATAAGAACATGCAATGAATTTTTTATCCGGCATCTGCATCCACCACCTTCCTGTTTTTTTGCTTTGCAGGAAAGTTGTGGCCACCTCAGCAAATGCTGTGTGAAATTCATTGAATGAATCTTTTTCATCCATTTTCGCTTCGCGGCTTCCACGGCTTCGGCCGTCCAGAAAATACCATAACATATGGCTGATCTGCCTTGCAGTAAGGTTTTCAACATCTTTCTCCGGACGATAACCATAAATTCCGATGGTACGCATGTTCGGACTCATACCAGCATACTGCAAAAGGGTACATGCTTCTTCCCCATTAAAACCATTGGGTGTAATCTGATTGGCAGGTGCAAAAGCGTGAGCGATGCAGGTGATGTCGAATGAAAGAAGCTGACAGTTACGGATTACCGGTTCCATTTCATCAAGATGTTCCTTTACATTTCCTACGCGATAACAATCAAACCGCAGCTTATCCATTGTTTCGAGCATACGCGGATGAACAAAGTAACTCTGGAAACCGATGTGGTTATAATGCCGCATATAGTTCGGTTCAGAAGTGAGCAACTCCATCAGGAAATTATCGCTGCGGAAAGGAGAATCAATATTGATATCGATAATGGCATCAATACCAACCGCATCAATCAGTCGCTGATCGTCGGCAAAAGCATGGTACTGCGCCATGGTGAGATCATGTGAACCGCCAAGAACTACGACGGTTTTGCCCAGCTGCAAAAGTTCATGCACAACAATTTTAAGTGCTGCATGTGTATCATTTGCAGACTTACCAATTTTTACATTACCAGCATCTGCAAGCCTGATATCCTGGTGCCAGAAGTAAAGACTGTAAAATTCGTTGCGGATAGCATCTGGTCCGCCGCTGGGATGAAGTAATGCGCTTCCTCTCTGTTCACCGCAGCCAACCAGAATTATATCAGCATCTTCAACATCAGGAAAATCATGTTCGTGAATGCTGATTATTTTTCCGATCTGGCCTTCCTTATAACCTGCATCCATGGAAAGCTCACTCACATTTACAGGATCCAAAAAATCTACTAATGACGACATAATGCAATTTTACGAATTCATTGTTCATTTTCTCAGTTCAAACACGGCAAAGGCCCATGGCTGCATGGTTAAAGAACTTTGAATGGTTTCCGGATTCCCGCCAAATACATTGTTCCATTGTTTTTCAGATGGCTGGTCAACCCAGTTAAATGCCTGCTGTGATCCGCTGAGGTTTAAAATCACAAGTACCTTATTATTTCCTGTTCCCCTTTCATATGCATAGATAGATGAGTCTTTGTCAGTGCGAAGTTTACTGAATGGAGCATTGGCTGCAAGTGCAGGATTATCCATTCTCAGATGCAGCAGCGTTTTATAAAATGGTGCGCGCTGAAATTTACTGAACGTAATAGTGTCCTTATAAAAAAAACGAATACTGTCAAGAAATGGTTCTTCCTGTCCACTATAAATAAGAGGAACTGACCGGCTAAATGTTTGGGTGAGCACTGCAAATGGAGCATGGATTGGTCCAGGCATCGTTTGCCAGTCGGCACGGTTCCAGCTGTTCTCATCGTGATTGGAAGTAAAATATAATCGCATGGCGGTTTTAGGATATGTGCTGTCTTCCTTTTTCAGCACACTATCAAGAGCAAAAGCAGGCCGCTGTCCTTTTGCAATCCTTTTCATTGTATTGAATGCATCCCACGGATAGGTTGCATCAAAGCCAACCTGATAAACCCATGGTTCATTATTTTCCGATAACAGGAACAGGTTTTTCATTGCCCGAAGTTTCGGGATGCACTGATTCCAGAATTCCATTTGAAATTTTTCTACGTGGTCGCAACGAAATCCGTCTATACCGGTTTCACGAACCCAGAACTGCATGGCAGCAGTCATGCTATCATACATTTCATGGTTGGTAAAATCAAGTTGCCGCACGTCTGTCCAGTCAAAAGGTGACACAGGCTGGTGTGTAATACTGTCACGCACATAAAATTCAGGGTGTGATGTGAGCCAGGGATGATCCGCACCTGTATGGTTGGGCACCCAGTCGATGATCATTTTAAATCCTTTATCATGTGCGGTTTTAACCAGATGTTTCCAGTCATCCATAGTTCCGAATTCTGGATTGACAGCCGTATAACTTGAAACTGCATAATAACTTCCGAGTGGGCCTTTCCTGTCTTTCACAGATATTGGATTCAGCGGCATAAACCATAAGGTTTCCACACCCATGTCTTTTAAACGATCGAGATGTTTTTCAAATGCTCGGAAAGTTCCTTCGGGTGTATACTGTCTTGTATTGACCTCGTAAACATTTCCGCTTTAGTGGTTCCCAAAATAATAAAAAA
>JBJMLW010000220.1:0-2043 GCA_045805105.1 Flavisolibacter sp.
GCAAGTTTATTTTTACCTGCTTCGTGAACCCACAGAATTACTTTCTTCATTCCGGATTCAGGATAGATTACCAGTGCTGGTATCGGAACTTCATTTTGTTTTCGCAGAATAAATTTGTGATATAGTATGTTGTTACGGATCACTGTTCCTGTTTCCTGAATATTTACTGAAGATGTGTCAGTGTTAATAGCCAGCAAATCCCTTATCTGGTTAATGATTTGAACGCGATCTTTTTTCAAAAATTTTTTGCGTGCACTTTCGGATGATTTAAATAACCTGCTGTTCCGTTCCGCAATTGTTACTTCTTTCGGATATTCTGTAACTACCTGGCCTGTTTTTGTAACAAACAGATCTTTATCCGAAAGGGTATTCAATGGCGTTTCCTGCACCCTGGAAGAATCATTCATTAACCATTTTTTAAACCAGGTTACTGCTTCTTCCCGTTTCGGTAGAGAGATACCATGACCATCGTCATAGGAGAACATTTTTGCTTTTTCACCCTGACCAAGTGTTGAATAAATTTTTTTTAATTCATTATATGCTGATGTAGTTCCTGTGTAATCGATGAAATCATATCGTCCTGCAAGTATAAGAACCGGTTTTGGTGCAGATGCAATGAGAAGGTCGCTCATTTCCAAACCTGCTTTTCCTTCATTGGGAATTTGTGAACAACCATCAGAAGGTCCGGTTAGTTCTAGTGCCCTTTCACGGCTCATGAGAAAGCTGCACGCAGCAATTACCTTGATCCTTGATTCAAAAGCAGAAAAATAAATTGTCTGCATTCCGCCACCTGAATTACCAAGACACCCCACCCTGTTCATATCAATTTCCTTCCTGGTTGACAGGTAATCCAGACCCCTGATATTATCCCACAATTCATCGGCTGGTGTTGACCATCCAAAAAGGTTTGAAGATTCATTCAGCAAAGTATGTTCAGTTGTTCCGCCTCTTGTCAAGAGTTTCCCATTTTTATCAGTAAGCTGGTATCGCTCACTTTGCGAAATGGGATCAATCACAAGAACAGCAAATCCATTCTTGACAAAAAGGATCGCAGTTCGCTGATATGAGTCCGTAGCCTTTGAGAGGTCTTCATGTCCGCAAAAAAGTAAAGCTGCAGGAAATGGACCGTTACCGTTGGGAAGATAAAGATTACAGGTAACATGATGCCCAGGGAAACTTTCGTAAACTATTTTTTCAATGGAATAATTATTCTCACGAATGACACCTGTAACCTTTGCATTGAGTTTAGTTTTTTTCGGCCACTCAGGAAGCAGGCCGGCAAATTTATTTCTGACGGCTTCAACATATTGATCTGCATTCTGTCTTGAAGTAATGGCCTTGTCGAATTCGAGACGGCGGTTATCGTATTGTTTTTTCATTTGCTGAATCAGGTAAGTATTCAGCGTTACATCAGTTTTCCAATCCATTACTGTATAAGGCTTTTGAGCACTTGTTCGAATGGATATGAAAAGGATAGAAAAAAACAGGATGCAATATCTGCTGCAGCAATTTGCCATTTGACGGATTCTAGTTGCCAAAAACATTTTTTAAGGTAAATCTTTTTACTTCATCTTCCGTCAGCTGGTGTGTCCAGGGAAACCTTGACGTTATACTACTACCGGGGCCATAGCATTGATATTCGTAAAATCTTGCAGTTTTTTCATTTTCGGGATTTTTCCAGTTGTTCCATCCTTCAGGTAAAATATGCCTGTCAATATAACACTGGATATAAGCAACCGCAGCATAAGGACGCCAGGGACGCCCTAAAGAAACATTATGTAAACTACTGTCGGCCGTTAATATGCACCTGTTGAACACAAAGCCAAATTCATTATTCTTGGGAGTTGAAGCTGCTGTTATATGAGAATTTTTCAGGCTGTGAATATGGCATTCCTCAAACCACACGGTTGCTGCACCAAATATAAAATCCGTTGAACCTTCAATGTAACAATGCTCATAGTACTGCCTGCTGGAAGGGTTTACTGCGAACAGAACATCCTGGAAACCTGTAAAACGACAATTTTTGAAAACCAGGCGGTCGCC
>JBJMLW010000221.1:0-4774 GCA_045805105.1 Flavisolibacter sp.
AACCCCCAACCCGCAGCCCGCAACCCGCAACTCGTAACATTTCACTCACAACTCATAACCCTCAACGCACAACTTTACAATTCACATCTTTATAATGAAGGCCCAAAATCTGCATTGAAAGTGACCGAGATCAAACCGTATTATAAGAATGATGCACCTCTTGTAAATGGATACGAAGTGTTGAATAAATATTTTGATGAATTGTTTGCAACAAATAAAAAAGTTGCTGCATTTGGTGAAGATCTCGGATTCATTGGTGACGTAAACCAGGGCTTCAGCGGATTGCAGGCGAAGTATGGTGACCAAAGAATTTTTGATACAGGAATCCGTGAACTCACTATCATTGGACAGGGACTTGGTATGGCGATGCGTGGTCTTCGTCCGATTGCAGAAATACAATACATCGATTATCTTCTTTACGGACTTCAGCCTTTGAGTGATGATGTTGCCACATTACACTATCGTACAAAAGGACAACAAAGTTGTCCATTGATTGTTCGCACACGCGGGCACAGACTCGAAGGTATCTGGCATAGTGGTTCACCAATGGGTATGGCCATTCATGCGTTAAGAGGAATGCATATATGCGTACCAAGAAATATGACGCAGGCAGCAGGGATGTATAACACCTTATTGAAAAGCAATGATCCCGCAATGATCGTTGAGTGTCTCAATGGATACAGGTTGAAAGAAAAATTACCTGCGAACCTTCTTGATTTTACTGTGCCACTTGGTATTCCGGAAGTGATACTTGAAGGAACTGATGTTACAATAGTTTCATACGGTTCTACTTTAAGAATTATTATGGAAGCAGCAGCAGCCTTAAAGAGACAGGGCATCAGCTGCGAGGTGATGGACGTACAGACGCTACTTCCTTTTGATATTGAACACAGAATTCTTAATTCTCTTAAAAAAACAAGCAGGATAATTTTCATAGATGAAGATGTTCCGGGTGGGGGAGCAGGTTATATGTTTAACCAGGTGATGGAACACCAGGGAGGTTACCGCTGGCTGGATGTGGCACCTAGAACTATTACAGGAAAAGCACATCGTCCGCCATATGGCAGCGATGGCGATTATTTCAGCAAGCCCAATGCGGAGGAAATTGAAATTACGGTGAAGCAAATGATGGCAGAGTAGTCGGCAGTGACAGGCCACAGACGACAGTCGACAGACCATTCATTATGTTCGAAGTTTGTGATTGCATTTAATAGCGACTGATAATTGTTCACGTCTTTTGTCTGTCGACTGACGACCGTGGACTTTTCTTATCTTCCTTACATGTTTCCTGGCTTTCTCAACATCATCGACATACTAGGAACGTTTGCCTTTGCTGTTTCCGGTGCATTTTCGGCTATGGAGCGGAGGCTGGATCCATTTGGGACACTGATTATTTCTTTTGTTACAGCTATTGGTGGAGGTACCATTCGTGATGTCCTGGTAGGAAATTTTCCGGTCAGCTGGCTGGGTAATGAAAGCACGATACTCATAATATTTTTTTCAGCAATGGCATCCATGCTTTTTGGTTCTTACCTGAAACAATTAACCACAGCGCTTTTTCTTTTTGATGCACTTGGCCTCGGACTTTTTACCATTATCGGATTTGAGATTGCTTACAAACATGGATTTGGTGTAGGCGTTTGCATTGCTCTGGGAACTATTTCGGCCTGTTTTGGAGGTGTGATCAGGGATGTTTTACTCAATAAAGTGCCACTCATTTTCAGGAAGGAGATCTATGCACTCGCTTGTATCTTTGGAGCGATTGTATATTACCTGTTTACCCGCTCACTGATGAATACCGACCTTGCACGGGTCATCAGTATACTTTTGATTTTTGTAACCAGGGTTATAGCTTTCAGGTTCAGGTTATCACTTCCTCAAATTCCATTAAAATAAATGTCACATACCATTTACCAGGTTGATGCGTTCGCAAAAAATGTTTTCACTGGCAATCCGGCTGCTGTTGTTCCATTGGAGCAATGGCCGGAAGATGACCTGATGCAGAAGATTGCCATGGAAAATAACCTGAGTGAAACAGCTTTCTTTGTGAAGAACACAAATACATCGCTGCTATCTCACCAAAGTGATTATCACATCAGGTGGTTTACACCAGAATATGAAATTGATTTGTGCGGACATGCAACGCTGGCTTCGGCTTACGTAATTAAAAATTTTATTGAGCCGCATGTAACAGAGATCAGTTTTTCAACACAGAAGGCAGGTGAACTTAAAGCACTTGCAAAGGATGGGTTATATACACTTGACTTTCCTGTTCGCATGCCACTTCCCTGCGATATACCAGCCCAGCTTTTTCCAAGTCTTGGAATAACACAGGCTGTTGAAGTGCTGAAATCAAGAGATTATTTTGTTGTGCTGCCGGATGAAAATATGGTTTTAGAAATACAACCAGACCTTTCCGTGATGAAAGAGCTGGATTCCATTGGTGTTATCATTACCGCTAAAGGAAAATCAGGTGATGTGGTTTCACGATGTTTTTATCCTGGCCTCGGCATTCCTGAAGACCCCGTTACAGGTTCTGCGCACTGCAATATAGTACCTTACTGGTGCGGCAAGCTCAATACAACAAAGCTTCTTTGCAGGCAGTTGTCACATCGTGGTGGTGAACTGCAGTGTCGTTTGCAGGGAGAAAGGGTTCTGATGAGCGGAAAATGTTTTTTGTTTCTTAAGGGAGAGATTCATGTTGATTAGTTGCTTTAGTTATTATCATCCATTAACGTTTCAACGTATCAACGCTTAATCAAGAAATTTATCCTTTAATGACGGGGACGGAACCATACACACATCTTTCCTGCCAAACCAACGATAACGATTACGCGCAATAAAATCATATACGAAATTTCGAATGAACGGAGGAATGATCCAGAAAATTTTAAATGTTTTCCAGTACCACGGGAGGTGATTTACAAGTTTCAGGGCAGCAGATGATTTTTCATATGATTTTCCTCTATCGATCAAAATAAATGAATGGTTTAAATAATTGGGAGGGTGGTGTGTTCCTAACAATTTTTTGCCTGTTTCGGATTGTAGTGTGGCAAATCGAAAAACATTTTTTTTATCCTGCCTGATCAGAAAATTTACCGAGGCATTGCAAAGGTTGCAGACTCCATCAAAAAGAACAATGGGGTGATTAGTCATTTCATCACTATAAAATTCAGACAACTCCTCTATGGTCCATGGTCCCCGTCCGAACGGCTGATACACTTTCAATCAAATTAACTGGTTGGCCGGGCAGGCATGGTCTATGGTCTTCTAAACAAGGTTATGAAACACCTTCTGCACATCCTCATCCTGTTCCAGCTTGTCTACAAGCTTTAATACATCCTGTGCCTGTTCTTCGGGGAGTTCAACTGTAGTAACAGGGATCCATTCCACTTCAGCGCTTAATGGTGTGATACTTTTTTCTTCCAGCGCCTTCTGCATATTTCCAAAATCATTGAATGCACAACGGAATACAAGAACCTCTTCACCGTTTTCACCGGTGCCTTCACCCATATCTTCAAGGCCATGATCGATCAGTTCAAATTCCAGTTCCTCAGCATTCACTCCTTCGGGTTTTAATTTGAAAGAGCCCAACTTTTTAAATTGAAAACTTACACTACCACTGTTTCCAAGAGTTCCATTGCCTTTGTTGAAAATGGATTTTACATTAGCAACAGTACGAACGTGATTGTCGGTTGCGGTTTCAACCAGAATCGCCACACCATGAGGACCATAACCTTCATAAAGTATTTCCTCATAGTTTTCCATTTCCTTGCCCATAGCCCTTTTGATGGCCGCTTCAACACGGTCTTTGGGCATGTTCACAGCTTTTGCATTCTGCATACAGCGACGAAGGGCAGGATTGGTATTGGGATCAGGGCCACCGGCTTTTACTGCAATGGCAATTTCCTTTCCTACCCGCGTGAACTGTTTTGCCATCCGGTCCCACCGGGCAAACATTGTAGACTTTCTGACTTCAAATATGCGACCCATTCTGGTTACTGGTTGCTGGTTACTTGTTACTGATTTTGATTCTCTTTACTTCCTGCAAAAGTTTGCAGTTAGCAATTTGCACATCTATAATTTTGAAGCTCGCAGCCCGCAGCTTGCAGCTTCTTTCATTCGGTCGCAAATGTAATAACTAAGAACAACAAAAAGCCGCTACTGGAGCGGCTTTATCAATGAATTAAAAGAGTTTAGCGGGTCTCGATTGGATTCCTTGGCTCACCATCATTTATAGGTTCAGGTCTGCCAAGCCTCATCGAAAATACAATCACATGAATAATGGCAAACGCAATGGCTATATATAACAGGGTGCGGTCCTCATCAAAACCAACAACATATTGATGAAGAAGTCCTGCTATGATAAGAAGAACACAAAGTCCAAGACCAGTGTACCTGGCGATCCTCATACCTCTTCTTTCGGTGGTACCATTACCAAGTTTACTGTGTTTGGCACCATAAGCAAGGTAAACATCCATCCCGATCAGCATCCATACCAGTAACCTGATCCAGGTGTCCATTGGTAAAAAAACCATCATAAAAAGACACGTGGCAATTCCAAGAATCGGAACCAGTGGAACTAATGGTGTTTTAAATGCGCGCTGGAGCTCTGGCATCTTTCTCCGCATCACCCAAACGCCAATACAAACAAGAATAAAGGCGAACAATGTACCAATACTGGTCATTTCTCCTACAACCCTTGCAGGAACAAAAGCAGCAAATGCACTTACGAAAAACATGAATAATAGATTGTTCTTCGCGGGTGTCTGAG
>JBJMLW010000222.1:0-2024 GCA_045805105.1 Flavisolibacter sp.
ATGTGGAATGAACCCCACGGAACGATACTTATTCACGATTCTACTTTTCAAATCGTTTTTCGCATTACAGCTGAAATAAAAAAAGAAATTTCGAAAAGAGAGATTTCAAAAAATAAGAATCCGCGCGCCAATTATTTCCGCATTGAAGAATATGTCAATGGAAATATTTCATTTGTAGACGGACTGGGTTGCAATACCGGTCATTTCAAACTTGAAAACTTATACGAAGGTTCCACTACTGCCGCTCATGAATATGGACACACCTTAGGTTTGGATCATCCAAAACAGCTGGACATACGAGGCAAGGGAGTTCCCGGAATTATGTACCCGAGAGGAACGCTTGTTGATCCACAGTTTCAATACGACCCCACCAAACCCGCCGGCGTTACCGGCGGAACAATGCATCCGATGTACAGAAAAGTATTTCAGACAGACATCGACCAGCTCAAACTGCATGAACTTTCCTTTCGCAATAAAAGAGCGATCCTGGGCAATTTTACAAATGTTTACCACTGGTCACATCAGCCTTAAAACAAAACAGTAAATACCTTTATCTTAGGTAGATCAATTTTTACTGTTTATGAAAAGAATGCTTTTACTGTTTTCTGTGACTGCTGCGCTTTCATCTGCTGCGCAGCCGCGCTTACCTAAAGATTACTACTGGCAGAAGCTGGATAATGGCCTGCAGGTAGTGGTCATTGAAAATCACAAAGTGCCTTTAGCTACTATCGAAATTGCGGTGAAGAATGGAGCCTACACGGAAGGTCCCGAATACAGCGGACTTTCGCACCTGTTTGAACATATGTTCTTTAAATCCAACAGGGATTATCCCGACCAGGAAAAGTTTTTAAAAAGAACACAGGAACTCGGTGCTATATGGAATGGCACAACCGGATTTGAAAGAGTCAATTATTTTTTCACTTTCGACAAAGACAGTTTGCTGGGTGGATTAAAATTTATGAACGCTGCCATCCGTTTTCCCATCTATCGCGAAGAGGACATGCAAAAAGAAAGACCTGTAGTAGATGGCGAATTCCAAAGAGGTGAAAGCGATCCTGGTTTTCAATTATGGATCGAAACGAACAAAAGAGTTTGGGGTGATCTGTTCACCAGGAAAAATCCTATTGGTGACCACCAGATCATTAACAGCGCCACGCCGGCAAAGATGATGGTGATTAAAGACAAGTATTATGTTCCCAATAATTCCCTGCTGGTTATTTGCGGAGATGTAAATCCGCAACAGGCCTTTTCTTACGCCAAAACAATTTTCGGCGACTGGCAGCCTGCAGACACTGATCCCCAATTAAAATATTCCATCCCCGAATTTCAGCCCATCGCAAAAACAGAATATTTTGTCAGGGAATCATCCATTGCACAAACACCAACCATTATGATGGAATGGCAAGGGCCTGATTACAGGAATGATTCCATTGGCACGATCGCTGCCGATGTGTTTTCAAGAATCCTTTCGTTGAACTCTTCCAAATGGCAGCAGGCATTAATTGATAAAGGACTGGCTACTACCGCTAACGTTTCTTATCAAACCAGCCGCTATGTAGGGCCGATCTCCATTGAAATTGTTCCGGTACCCGGAAAAATGAAAGAGTGTTACCAGGAGGTAATGAACCAGCTCAACCAGTTTGATAAGGCTGATTATTTTACCGATGCCGAACTGGCAAAAGCAAAAGAAGGTTTGAAAAGGCAACAGATCCGCCAGTCGGAAAAGCCTTCGAGCCTGGCCTCTCAGTTAACTTTTTGGTGGTGCAGCACTTCGTTCGATTATTTCACGGATTACTTTTCCGCTATGAACAAAGTAACACGTCAGGATATTCAGAACTATGTAAAAAAATACATCACTAGCAAGCCTTATGTAGCGGGAATGATCATCAATGCCGATATGAACAAGCAATACAATCCTGCGGATTATTTCAAAAACTAAAACCAGCAACATGAAAAATATATTTTTTTGCCTTTGTATTTTGATGGTTATAGCAACCTATGCACAGGACAACAAGCCCTATCAA
>JBJMLW010000223.1:0-5728 GCA_045805105.1 Flavisolibacter sp.
AAACTAATTCCCTACACAACCAAAATCCTATCTCACACAATCATCAATCATCCAGATAATTGGGAAGATCAGATTACCAGCGAAGACCTTCATGCTGTTGTCATATTGTTTGCCCGTAATAAAGAAGAGCGCGAACGATGCATAAAAAAGCACGATGAATATCTGAAAGAAACGCCAGGAGTAGAAATTCTTTCATCATTACTCATTGAAGCCATTCCGCCTTATGATTATATACACGAACACTTTGGTTATCGTGACAGAATAACTACGCCTGTTATTGAAGGAATGGGAATTGAGCCGGCGCCTGGTTCATCTGCTCCCAGTAAGCCTGGTGAATTCTTCCTGGGCTACCCGGACGAAACAGGACTGATGCAGCTTCAGCCGCAACCAGAAATTCTTTCAAAGAACGGAAGCTTTCTTGGCTATAGAAAAATTCGTGAGCACGTTGGTGCCTTCCGTGATTTTCTAAAAGCAAACGGTAAAACTCTTGAAGAACAGGAACTGGTTGCTGCAAAAATTATGGGCCGATGGAGAACAACCGGGGCTCCGTTGGTATTATGTCCGGATAAGGACGATCGAGAACTTGGTTTTGATGACAAGCGGAATAACCATTTTGACTATGAGAAAATGGATCCCCACGGATATGCATGTCCGATGACTTCACATATCCGAAGAATGAATGTGCGGGATAACAGGGTATCGAGGATCATGAACAGGAGACTGATCATCCGGAGAGGCGGAACTTACGGGCCCTACCTGCCGGAAAATGTACTGGATGATGGGGCAAATCGTGGCATTGCAGTATTTGGTGGATGTGCAGACATTGCCAGACAGTTTGAATTCCTGATTTCTGTTTGGGCCAATGATCCGGAATTCCAGGAATTGAATGAAAGAGATCCATTTGCAGGAAGCAATGACGGAAAATTTGAGATGACTGTACCAAAGCGACCGATCAAAAAGAAATATAAAGGACTGAATGCATTTACAACTGTAACAGGGGGAGCATATTTCTTCATGCCCGGAATAAGAGGATTGAAATATCTCGCATCATTGAAATGATTATATGCAAAAGTTTTTTAAATGACTGCAAAAACATATCCATCTCCACGAGTATATAGTCAGGTGCAAAAACCACGACCTTTCATAAAAGGAAAAAGAAGGTTTAGTGTTTACTGGACTTGGAGTTATCCCTGGGAGGCGAACCGTAATGTTTCAGAACTTGATAATCGATTTTCAACAATGACCGAAGTGCGCCGTGTGGGATGGCCTGCATTTGAATCAATTGAGTTTTCTGAAAAAATGTTTCTGCAGGGAATAGAAGGTACACTTGAACTATTCCATCTTAGCATATCCAGGTTTCAGGAAGTTGTGGAAAGTGTAACAGGTCACCCGGTTCCGGATTACCAGCGAATTGACCAGGCCGGACAAAAATTACCAATTGACAACAGAATCCTTGACGATACAGACACATTAATGGTGTTTGGGCTTGACCATCTTGTTACGGAACAGGAAGCAGCCCCTGAAGAAATCGAAGCAATAAAAAATTTTTTAAAAAGAGAAGGCAGCTGTTTGGTACTTAGTCCGCATCATGATGTCGGTTTCTCTGAAGATTTTAATCAGCGCCAGCAGGAATATAAACATCACGGCGACCCATTGGTGCCAAGGCAGCAACGATTCGGAAAGTATACCCGATCATTAATGAAGGGATTGGGCGTACCTGTTGAAAATCGTTTCGGACTTCGCCCTGCAACGATTAAAGGAACGAATAATCAACTGGTACCTCTTAATAAGCAAATGGATTTTGATAAACGTGGTTGGCTGAATGGTGTGAATACTTTTAATTTTCATATGCACCTTCCTCATTATGCGGTAACTACTGATGATGCAAACGTGATACATGTATTGGCGAAACAACCGGTGGATACATCTAATCCGCATCCTTTTATTGAAGCAGGAAATACAGAATTCAATATGTTTCTATGGATGCCACCATCCGGTGAACGTGTAGGTGATATTTTATTGGCTGACTCTACGATTTTTACAACTCTTTTTGGTGGAGACGAAAGCCTCGAGCGTTTCTGGAAAAATTTAGCTACATGTTAATGTTCCGATGCTTTGATTGTACTAAATTTCTCTTCTCCATTTTCCTTATAACCTCTTCAACTTTTTTATCAGCACAGGAAAATAAAAATAGTTTTGAAATATATGGATCCATCTTTACGGATGTAGGCTATGATTTCAATACCATCGATCCATTGTGGTTCGATGTGATGCGCCCCACGAAACTTCCTTCTTTTGAAAATGAATTCGCACCTGGTGGTAACATCTTTTATAGTATCAGGCAAACCAAATTTGGCGTAAAAAGCTCTGTAGCTACCGGTATGGGAGTGATGACCACACAATTTGATTTTGACTTTATCGGATTTGGTAAAAATGCAGGTCAGACAACATTTCACGTAGTGAATGCGTACGGTGAATTGGGTCATTTCGGCGCAGGGCAAACTGCGTCTGCATTTATGAATCTGGATGTTTTTCCCGAAACACTGGATTACTGGGGACCATTATCGCGGGTGTTTTACTTAAACATTCAACTCAGGTATATCCCTGTTAAAAATGAAAATTCACGCGTTGTCATTGCATTGGAACGTCCTGGCGGTACTTCAGATGGAGGAGATTACAAGAATGCAATCGAACTGCAAGGTATAAAACCGGTGTTTAAATATCCTAACCTGACAATGCATTACAGGCGCACGGCTTCATGGGGACATATTCAATTGGCTGGCATTGCAAAAAGCATGAAGTGGGAAGATGTATCCGATACATCAATTTACAAACTGGCTGGTAGCGCATTGGGATGGGGATTTAATATCAGTAGTGTAATTAAGGCTTCTAGAAATCTTACTCTTAAGGTGCAGGGGGTTTATGGTAATGGTATGGAGAATTATATTGCCGATGCCGGTGCAGATATAGGACTGGAGAGTAATCCGGGTGATATATACAGACCATTTACAGGAAAGGCATTACCTGTCTGGGGATTTTTCAGTTTTGTTGAAATACTATGGAACAAATCTCTCAGAAGTTCGGCTGGATATGCATTTGAATCCATCAACAATTCGGATTTGCAATCTGCAAATGCATTTCACCACGGACAGTATGGTTTGATCAATTTGCGATACAGTCCTATAAAATATGCAATGGTGGCCATAGAATATCAGTATGGGAGAAGAGATAATTTCAAAGATGGTTTTCATTCTACCGGCAACAAAATCCAGTTTCAGTGCAGGGTTAATTTTTCACAGGTATTTACGCAGCCAAGATAATGTTGGAAATTTAATGTTGAGAACTTACTGCTTGGCCGTTACCTATAATGTCATATTGGAACTGAGTTTGGTTAGAATGCCTCAGGTCAAGGTAACGGTTATTAAAACCCAGTGAGAGGCTGTTCATTTTGTTGGAAGCAAGTACCAGTTTGAAATCATTGGTAAAAATCAGCCGGTAATTCATCTGGTGTCTGCAAACCCACGTTTGTATATGGAACATGGAATCAAGACATTCGATATAAGATGTATCAGAAGGTTTTTTCCTGTTCAATTTTGAGGGATCGATCTGTTCCTGTAATATAGCCACTCGCGAAAGGAGCTGGAAGAAAATAAAAATGAAATAGATGTGAAAGACCCTCATAGCTACAGTTCATTGTTTCATGCAAGGGACACAGAAGTTACTCCCGGGATGTTCAACATGATCTCTATGCCTCTTTTTTCTCTGTGCGAAAATTGCCAAGAGCTAAAAGAGGAAAAAGAGGATAAAGAGAATGTCGTTTACTCATTTATCTCTTTCTTCTCTTATACACTTTTAGCACTGTATTTAACAATCACAACGATTCATTTTTTAGGAATAAATCCATCTTCTTTCATCTTTGCTATCACTACATCTGCAATTTCATTCACTGCTTTTTCTATTTTGGATGGATTCACAGTCTTGGTCGTTGCTGTCCACAGTAATTTATCGGGGCTAACAGAATAAATGGTTGTTTCGATAAAATAATTTTTATCCGTAGTATAATATCCGGGTGATGTATACATATGCGCCCCGTAACCATAATAACCATAATAACCACCATAATAACCCATTGATGTTGTACCCGGCACATAGGAGGTTTCCTTTTCGATATCAGCAAGGCGCATCATCAATATATGGGTGAAATTTCCCTTTGTAATGATTTGACCCAGAACTTCATTATTTGCTGTTCTCAGCATTTCATCAGACAGTGTCATGTAAGACACGGTTGAACTAGACTTAATGCGTTTGGCAAGTTCATCTTCAATCACCCTGCGCGAAGTTTCGTCTTTTACCATGGCAATAATTAATACTTTATTCTCAGGTCCCGGGGTGACCTTTGCGCCAGGTTCCATCCATGATTTTTCAATTTTTGTTACTGGTGAACAGGAAACAATACTGCTGAAGATGAGTAATGAGAGAATCAATTTTTTCATAATAACTTTTTATTGTTTGTCAGGACTTACGTTATCATATAAGTATAGGTGAAAGCTATGAAGAATCACATTTGGTACGAAGTGCCCGTTCTATCGGATATAGGCGGTAGTTCGTGAAATTAGTTGATCAGGAGAAACCTTATTTTAGAACTTTGATCAAAATCACACTACAGGCGCGGGATCAGAGCAATATGATATTCTGTACAGCGGCTTAAAGAGTTAAAACACCGCGCGGATAGATCAAGTCGGGTGAGTAAAAGGGGAGAAAGAGATGGACGATTCCTCTTTATTATCATTCTTCTTTAATCGCTTAATCTTGTATTCCGCATCTACGTATTTTTAGATGTTCCCAGTTTGTAGTTACGAACCATCGCATTTACATCCTGTGTACAGGCGACATCGATTGTAAACCTGTTCCATATGGGATTTTTTTGAAGCAAAGATTGGAACGCCAGAACTCGGGTCATTTGAAAATCCTTATCAATTACATTGTAAAAAAAGCTGTATTTATTTATGAAACAAACTTTCTGACTTAATAGTTCTCTTCCAACATGCTCTTTAAAGATAAAATACTGAAGCTTGTTTATTTCTTATTGGTATGCACAATAAGAAATGGAAGTAGTGTAAGAATTTTTACCTGCGAACCTGGCTAATGACCTTCCCCAAAATATCCACTACCTCTTGCTGGATCACGCCTATCTGTTCTATTTCTTTTCCCGCCATCCACTGCTCACCAAATTTGATGAGTGTTAAACGTTGTGTGCCTTTTCCGGATTGAAGAAGTACATCAAATGTTCCGGTAACATGCTGTCCTTCCCATGAAATCGTTTCGGCAAGTGCGGCTTTGTAAAAAACATCGTTATGATTGAACATGGTTGTAAAAACCAGGTGATCGGAGGTGGCTGGTCCACCCTTAAGTAGTTGGTAGTCCATAGCAGTTTATTTATACTTAAAGTTAGAATAAATGTCGTTCACGATTTGTTCATCCGGATCAGTGGATGGTTACTTAAATGTGCGGTAATGAAGAGATGATAAGGAATAAAGAAAAAATCTCAGAAAATCTGAGATGGTTGGTATCGGCCCGGCGACAGGTTCAAATCACACTGGGTTCAACATAACAGTGATGGAGTGGTATACATTGTTGTAACAAAAAAGCTCCAAAACTGGAGCTATTTGCGGACCGGACGGGACTCGAACCCGCGACCTCCGCCGTGACAGGGCGGCATTCTAACCAA
>JBJMLW010000224.1:0-7298 GCA_045805105.1 Flavisolibacter sp.
AATCCCATGCTTCATTTTGCATCGCTGTACGTCCGGCCTTTGTAAATTCATTGGTTGAGTCTTCAGGCCATCCGCCCGGAACATCTTTCCTTAGATTTCCATCACCTTCCTCTTTGGTACCCGTCATTAATAATTCTGTTCCATAATAAAGTTGAGGAATTCCCCGCATAGTTAATAAAAATGCCAAACCCTGCTTATAACGTTTCAAATCCACTTCTCCTTTCCGGTTAAAACGTGACATGTCATGGTTGTCTAAAAAGGTAAGAATATTATACGGGTCGGGATAGATAAAATCCTGGGCAATGTCTTCAAAAATGTTAGTAAAATATCCGTTGTCGTTTTTACTGTCAAAAGCATTTTGCGTAATAAATGTAAGTGAAAAGTCCATGGCAGTTTTCAAAAACGAGTTCTGTTTGCTGAGCCTTGATTTTTGCTGCCACCATGCCGAAGCAGTGCTTTTGTTGTACCATGTTTCACCCACGATGTTGAAATTTGGATATTCATCATTTACTGCTTTGCACCACCGTGCCAGGAAGTCATAATCCATGTAGGAATAGGTATCCTGCCGGATCCCATCGATGCGTGTTTCTTCTATCCACCAGATGCTGTTCTGGATAAGATAAGCAGCAAGGTGACGGTTGCGTTGGTTCAGATCAGGCATGCCTCTCGTAAACCATCCATCGAGAAAATTTCTTTTTTCTGATGGAGAAGCATGAATATCCATCACTGTTACGGTAGCATGGTTTGTTTGCATAAAAACTCCGTCATTGTTGATCCAGTCTTTTGATGGCAAATCATTCATCCACCAATGAGAACTGCCACAATGATTAAATACCATATCCATCACCATTTTCATTCCTTTGGCATGGGCGTTTTTTGTTAACGATTTAAATTCCTCGTTCGAACCAAAACGCGGGTCAATTTTATAGAAGTCTGTGATGGCATAGCCATGATAGGAACCACCCCTCATATTATTCTCCTGTACCGGGTTCAGCCAAACGGTGGTAATTCCCAAATCCTTCAAATAGTCAAGATGCTGCGCTATCCCTTCAAGATCACCACCGTGCCGGGCATTAGGATTCTCACGATTAACTTTTACATCGCCAAGATTGTCGTTACCCGTGTTGGCATTAGCAAAACGATCTGGCGTGATCAGGTACAAAACATCAGAAGCATCAAAGCCGAGAGCACCGCTTTTATCCGTTCTGGATTTTAATGGATATTTATAAATAAATTTCTCCTTCCCATCTATAAAGACCAATGGTACATTTCCAGCTTTGGTGCTTTTGGTAATGGTGATGTAAATGAATACATAATTCGGATTCGTTGTTTTGGCGACTTCCTTTAATTTAATACCCTGATAATTAATTGTCACGGTTGAGTGGCCAATATTTGGACCGTACACCATGATCTGTAGTTCGGAGTTTGCCATACCAACCCACCAATTTGCAGGCTCTACGCGGGTTATGTCCATGGATCTTGCTGATGAAGCAATGAAAAAGGCCAGGGCCAAAAGAAATAGTTTGTATGAATTCGTATACATCTTGAACATCATTTAAAATCTGGATTATATTGAATTATTATCACGTTTATTTTATGTGCAAGCATAATAATGCAACGTTTTATCCGTGTGCAATTAATTTTTATAGACGAGGTAAGAATAAGGTTCCAATTTAATGGTATTTGTCAACTTTGTTTTGGACCCTGTAAAAGCATCTTTCCAGGAACTATTAGCGAGATCGGAAGGAATCGAATATGTAATTGGTTTATTTCTCAGGTTAGAAAACACAAGCACTTTTTTTGAACCCTTAGTTTTTGTAAAAACACATACATCATCACTGCTGTAGGATTGTAACAATCCTCTTCTTACCGCTTCGCTTCTGTTTCTGAATGCGATGATTCGTTTGTATTCTTCCTTGAGATCCGGATTCAAAGTCCAGTCAATTTTTGTTGACGTAAAGGGAAAGGTCAATCTTTGTGGTGTTCCTACTTCCTGTCCACCGTAAATCATGGGAACACTTTTCATGTATGCTATCACCACAAACGCAGCCATGGAGCCATTTTTGCCACCGAACAATTCCAATGGCGTACCGTCAGAACCATTTACATCGTGATTGGAAGTATACCTGATTACACCTTGTCCATTGGAAGCGCCTATATAATCGGAAATATTTAAACTGTCGATTGCACGTACGGAACGGTTACGGTTATAAATACTTTTCAAAGTGCCAAAAAACCGAAAACCAAAATTATAATCGAAGCCAATTTTATAATGTTCACTGCGCCGTCCTTCTGACATCATCAATAATTTGTGGGTAGTAATTTTATTCAGTGTATCAATCGCCTGTTCCCAAAAGTCGAGCGGAGGTCCATCGCTGTAATCACACCGGAAGCCATCGATGTTTGCGACATACACCCAATATTTCATGGCATCAATCATGGCTAAACGCATGTCTGCGTTTTTGAAATTTAACTGTGCCACATCTCTCCAATTTGTCCCGGGTGGATGAATGATGTTGCCGGCTGAATCCTGCAGGTACCAACTTTTATTTTTTGTCCATGTATTGTCGAAAGAAGTGTGGTTGGCCACCCAGTCAATGAGTACTGCTATGTTTCTTTTATGTGCACCGGACACTATTGCACGCAAGTCTCCCAGGTTACCAAATTCAGGATTAACCCCTTTGTAGTCCTGAACGCAATAAGGAGAGTTGGATGATTTCACTTTTCCTACCGGGTAATGCGGCATCAGGTAAATGACATTAACGCCAAGAGCTTTGATGGAATCCAGCCGGGTAATCACACCGTTGAAATTCCCCTCCTGGCTAAAGACACGCATGTTCACCTGGTAAAGGGTTACATCTCTCCTGTCTGGCACATTTTTAAACGGCTTGCCGTATTGCGTATAAGTTGCAGACCCACTATAGTTTGTTTGCGCGGTTGAAAGTATAGGGCTCCAGGCCGAAACAAAAATCAATGCGATAAGATAAAATGACTTGTTCATATTCTGATTTTGTAATTTATACAAGCAGAGATATAATTTTTCTGCCGTTGTTGGTGTTATCACCAACAACTAACTTTTTACAGGATTACGTCGTACTTTGTCTTATGACCAACAACAAGATGCGAAGCAGTTGTACGCCCAGGGTCTGATTGTGTGGGTATTATACCAAATCACCTTCATCACTCCACAGTAATGAAAAAAAGTAACTTTGGAAATCAAACCAAGCAGCCATGAAAGTTAAATTCTATGGCGTCAGAGGTTCTCTTCCGGTATGTGGTCCGGAGTTTCAGCGATACGGAGGCAACACCACCTGCATTCGCATTGCCCGGGAACAAGCCAACCGGATTTGGATCATTGATGCCGGAACAGGCATTAGAAATTTAGGTAAGGATTTTATTCGTGAGGGAAATAAACAGAAGGTGATCAATATTGGTTTTACACATTTCCATTGGGATCATATACAGGGACTTCCTTTTTTCGCCCCCGCATATGACAAAGATCAAATCATTGGATTGATGGCGATGGGTGATGAAAGAAAATATCTGAACCTGAAAGAAATATTCTCCTTACAAATGCAAACCAATTACTTCCCGGTGAGTTTAGATAGTATGGGCGCGCAATTTCAATTTCTAAGCCTGGGAAGTGAAGAAACCTATTATGGCGTCTTCGCAAAAGCTGCCCCACAGTATCATCAATATCCTACAGGTTCTTATGGGTTGCGGCTGGAAGACGACTCGCAGGTGCTGGTTATCTGCACTGACCTGGAACACATCAATGGAATAGATGAATCGATTGTTGAACTGGCGCGGAATGCAGATCTGCTGATACACGATGGCCAGTATACGGATGAAGAATGTATCAGATGCCGCGGCTGGGGTCATAGTTCCTGGAGACAGGCTGTAGAAGTAGCGAAGCGGGCAAACGTAAAAAAACTGGTCATTACCCATCATGACCCCGATCACGATGATGATATGCTGGATTCCATGGAACGAGAATGCCAGAAAGAATTTCCCAATTCTGCTTTTGCAAAAGAAGGAATGGAGGTAGATCTTTCACGACCTTTGTCAAACGTCTATTCAAATGCAACTCTTAGCGTGACGAATGTGATGTAGCCGTATGATATCTTCATGAGTAACATGATTCATTGGAATAATGTTATGCCTTTATAAGCACCTTTGCACAGTAATCTATGCATAGACTGTAAGGCCTACCTGTCAGTAAAAGAAATATTATTAAGGACACTATGCTCCGTAGGAGCTACCTGTTGTTTGAAAAGGATTAATTACATTTCATGGTTTCTGGGGCATTTGGTGTGTACCATGCATAAACTCTCTTCCTGATCTAAAAGCTCTTTATGATACCTTTTCCAAACGAAATATTGGATTTTTAGGAATTGCATATGATAAATCTGAAAACCTTGAAAAAATAAAGCAATTAATAACAAAATATGGTATCGATTGGAGCCAATCTCTTGTATTTAGCGATACTTATACAATCGTCGATAAATATAAAATTGAAATATTTCCAATATTCTTGATTGTTGATAACAACGGTAATGTCCTATTTAAAACGAGCGGAGAAAATGGACTTAAAGAAGTGAGAAATTACTTCCTATTCAATTAAAAGTATGATTTCAAACAATCAATTTAGAAAGTGAATAAAGAAGATTTATTTCAACCATTTAACCCTTGCACATGCGTCTTTTATTAATTTACAAATATTGAGAAGGGTTGTTGCGAAGATTCTTAATGCAAGGATGAAGAAATGAAGGGGTAGTGATGCATTTTGAAATTATATGCTTGACCCGATAGCAAACCCTTTTGTAGATTTGCTGCATGCTTCGTAAAAATTCATTAGAGTCTTTCGGAAACACCAGCTATGCAAGCCGAACTTATGAAAAAGCCAATGACAATAGAGGATATTGCAAGGCTTACCGCTATTGAAGCGCCAAAGAAAAGGGTGCTTATAAAAAGCAGGGTAATTAAGGGAGATGTATATTAAGTCCAAAATGCTTTATAAGTAATTCTAAAATCTTTATAAGTATGCTGACACTTATAATAATTATCAATATAATTCTTAACCAATTAGGAATAAAATCTTTACCCTTTTTCATACTTCAATTTACAGTATAACAAAAAAATAAAATCTTATTCCTCGTGGTCTAACAGGTTATAGTCACCAAAATTTCAAAATGCGTCACTACCAATGAATGTCGTTTTGAATTTTAAATTAGTTATGCTGAGCCTCAGATTCCTCCTTCGTCGGAATGACAAACTGAATGATCTTTATTAATAATAACACATTTTATGAATGACCTCCAAATCCCCAATCATCGAACTAAATGACTCTAACATTTTCAAGACACATGATTCCCACAAAAAAAAGACGCGTTATGCGTCTTTTTTCTGTGATCCCGCTGGGACTCGAACCCAGGGCCCTAACATTAAAAGTGTTATGCTCTACCAGCTGAGCTACGAGATCTGACCAATCTTTAGTATGAGCAAAAATCCTTCAATTCGTGCTCTTCCAAAAGGTTTGCAAAAATAAGGGTCAACACCCGAGCAGCCAAAAAATATCCATTGTTTTCCCGGTGATATCAGGGGAGAATCGAGTCGATTACCAGCAGCATGCGCTGTTGCTCCTCGGGGTGACTGGCACGCGCTTCGATATTGACAAATGCCTTGTTGGCCTTGGTGCAATACACGCCGAGCGAACCATCATCTTTCACCTTTCCCTTTTGAAGAAGCACCACGTTGAAGTCGCGGTTCTGTAACTGCTCGTAAATTTTTTCATCCGTTGTTACAAAAAAATCGGATGGATCCATCAGGCGGCTCTGGTGAATTTCACGCGCCTGCTTTTCATTCTTTCCGAGAAAGCGGTAATCATTTACCGATGCATTGTTGTCGGAATTGTGTACCGATACAATTGTTTTGTCCAGCACAAATTCATTGGTGAGGAAGTGTGCAAACTGCTGCACCTTTTTATTGGTCATGTTGTTCCAGCAGCGGTTCAATTTTAAATTGAGCCTTCTTCCCCAGCTCGTGAAAATATGATTGGGATCGAATTTCACTTTTTCATCAAGAAAATCTGCTTCCACATTTTTCTGATTGTTGTTGTCCAACCGGTAAAATGTAGTACCATGCTGTTGTGCAAACTGCATGGATGTATTGATGGCAACCATTTCATTGCTGTGAAGACTTACCAGAACATAAGAACGTTCTGAATGCGCAACATACTTTTCAAGTGTGAGAACACGGTCACCAATTCTGAAAAAACTTTTGCTGACCTTAAGAGAATTTGAATTTTCCGGAGCAGGTACAAAATTAATTTTTGTGTCAGTATGCATTGCATACACCAGTGGCCACAAGTACAATAAAAACTTCACAATATGAATTTAAGATTATAATGCGATTCAACCCTCGACTTCTTCTTTCATCTTCTGCATTACATCTGTATGAATCATTTTTTGTGCCAGCAGGATCATATTAGTAAAAGCACGTGCGTGTGATATTCCGTGTCCGATGATCACCGGTTTTGATATGCCCAGGACAGGCGTACCACCATAGTTTTCGAAGTTAAACCGCTGGAAATATGATGATTGAATTTGTTGTCTCTCGATGATGTCAAAAAGTGATTCGGCCATTTTCAAAATGATGTTGCCGGTAAAACCATCACATACCATCACATCCGACTTATCGATAAATAAATCACGGCCTTCTGCATTACCAATAAAATGGATGTGTGGATTTTCTTTCAGTAAAGGATAGGTTGCCTGTGCAAGAAGATTACCCTTGCCCTCCTCTTCACCAATATTTAAAAGTGTTACGCGTGGATTTTCAATTCCGAGAATAAGCCGCGAATAAACGGTTCCCATGATCGAAAACTGGTTCAGTTGTTCGGGCTTGAAATCTGAATTGAGACCCACATCTAGTAAAAGTCCGGTACCCCCGTTTTCCTTGGGAATGATTGTAGAAATTGTGGGACGGATCACACCTTCCACCGGCTTTAGCGCATACATCGATCCTACGAGCATGGCTCCCGTATTACCGGCACTGATAAATGCATCTGTTTTCCCAGCAGCCAGAAGTTTATAACCAATAGCTATCGTTGAATCCTGTTTTTCCTTTAAAGCTTTTGTGGGATGTTCATGCATGCCGATGACCTGTGATGCATGAACCAGTGTATAAGATTTTTCTGGAATGGATTGTTCTGAAAGAATGGATCTGACCTTTGATTCATCGCCCACAAGCACCAGGTGCGCCTTGCCTTCCTGTAAATATTGCTGAATTCCTTTGAT
>JBJMLW010000225.1:0-3891 GCA_045805105.1 Flavisolibacter sp.
CAGCAAAAAACTGGATTCATTGATTGCCTATGTAAATGAATTGAAATCAAAAGGAGCGAAGATCGATGGCATCGGAACACAATTGCACATGAGCATCGCTACTTCGAAGACAGGCATTGACAATATGTTTATAAAACTGGCAGCAACAGGATTAAAAGTAAGAGTATCGGAGCTCGACATTAGAATGAACCCGAATAACCAGCCCGGTTTTACACCCTCAGCGCAGAACTTAAGCGACCAGGCGGATATGTACAGGTATGTTGCGCAATCTTTCATAAAAAATGTTCCGTCAGCACAACGGTATGATATAACAGTCTGGGGTGTTTCGGATAGTGACAGCTGGATCGTTACTGTTTTACACAAGGAGGATTTTCCTCTTTTATTTAATTCCGCTTATGCAAAGAAACCTGCTTATACAAGCTTTCTCCAGGCTTTAAAGCAATAATAAAAAATGAGAAATGCATTTAAATATAAAATGTTTGATTTTTACTTAGCAATCGTTCACGGAGGGATGATTCTTCATCCTTCCTTTTTTTTCAATGTTGCTGTTCATGAATGTTGATTTAGTAATTTCAGATTATGTTGTTATTGGGAATTGATTTGGGAACATCGTCGGTTAAAGTTTCTGTTGTTGATAGCGATACAGGAGCGTGTGTTGCATCTGCATTTTTTCCCGAAACCGAAGCCGATATCATTTCAATAAAACCCGGATGGGCTGAACAAAGTCCGGATCTCTGGTGGGAACATGTGATACAGGCAATCCTGAAATGTAATGCCACAGGAAAATATGATCCTTTGGATATTGGCGCTATCGGAATTGCATACCAGATGCACGGACTTGTTCTTGTGGACAAGGAGCAACATGTGTTGCGGAATTCTATCATCTGGTGCGACAGCCGGGCAGTGAGTATTGGTGATGATGCATTCGATGCCATTGGTGAAAAGCATTGTCTAACACATTTACTGAATTCTCCCGGAAATTTTACTGCATCAAAGCTCGCCTGGGTAAAACAGAATGAACCTGATGTATACGATCGTATTGATCTTATCATGCTCCCGGGTGATTTTATTTCCATGAAGCTTACCGGTAATTCAACAACAACTATTTCGGCTCTTTCCGAAGGAATATTCTGGGATTTCAGGCAACACGAAATCTCTGCAGACATCATGAATCATTTTGGATTTGAAACATCATTTTTTCCCCGCGTGCAGCCTGTATTTTCCGGGCACGGAGAATTAAAAGAAACTGTTGCATCAAGGTTGTCGCTCAAGCCGGGAATACCGGTCACTTACAAAGCAGGAGACCAGTTAAACAATGCATTTTCATTGAATGTGCTTGAACCGGGGCAGGTGGCTGCAACTGCAGGAACATCAGGTGTGATCTACGGCATCAGCAGTCAGCTTGGTTTTGATACACAATCACGGATCAATTCCTTTGCACATGTGAATCATGCAGAAAACAGGCGACGCATTGGTATTCTCCTTTGTATTAACGGCGCGGGTATTTTCAACAGGTGGATCAGGAATATTGCGGGTATGCATGACAGTTATGACAGCCTGAATATGGCTGCATCGAAAATAAGTGCTGGTGCCAATGGTCTGATGATGCTTCCATTTGGCAATGGTGCCGAGCGGATGCTGAACAATAAAATACTTGGCGCACACTTCAGCAATATTGATTTCAATATTCATACAACCGCTCATCTTGTGAGAGCTGTACAGGAAGGCATCGCTTTTTCTTTCAGGTATGGATTGGACATCATGAGGGAAAATGGAATGGAACCTTCACTTATCAGGGCAGGACGATCAAATATGTTCCTGAGTGATGTATTTACCGATTCATTTGTTAATTCCACCGGGGTTCCGGTTGAACTATATGAAAGTGACGGCAGCGTTGGTGCAGCATTGGGTGCGGGTGTTGGCAAAGGTGTATTTGATGAAAAAAATGCTTTTGTAAACAGGAAGCAGCTCAAGGTGCAGCAGCCAGCTAAACAAGATTTATATGAAGATCTATACCAGAAATGGAAAAGTATCCTGGAAATTCAATTGCAGACAAAGCAGGAATTAACAGGTGTCACGAACCTTACCTAATACTCTCAACCTTCAATTTTATACAATGACAGTTAAAGCAGCAACGAAAAAGTTTTTTAAAAATATTCCCCAGATACAGTACGAAGGACCAGGCACAGACAATCCATTTGCATTCCGGTGGTACGACGAAAACAAATTGATCCGTGGTAAAAGCATGAAAGACCACCTTCGGTTTGCATGTGCTTACTGGCATTCTTTCTCCGGATCAGGTTCTGATCCGTTCGGAGACCCTACGCATTTATTTCCATGGAATAATATTGATGATCCTGTTGAAAAGGCATATGAAAAAATGGATGCGGCTTTTGAGTTCATAACAAAAATGCGTATTCCGTACTATTGTTTTCACGATGTGGATGTGGTAGACTATACCAATGATATTGCTGAAAACGAAAGGCGGTTACAAACCATAGTAGCATATGCAAAGCAGAAGCAGGCTGAAACCGGTGTGAAATTGTTATGGGGTACTGCCAACCTGTTTTCCAATCGGAGGTATATGAACGGAGCCGCTACCAATCCGGATTTCCATGTTTTGTCTCACGCAGCCGCCCAGGTAAAAGCTGCATTGGATGCCACTATTGAACTTGGTGGAGAAAATTATGTTTTCTGGGGTGGAAGGGAAGGTTATATGAGCCTTCTCAATACCAATATGAAAAGAGAAAAGGAACACCTTGCACGCTTTCTTCATTCTGCAAAAGATTATGCAAGAAAGAATGGCTTCAAAGGAAACTTCTTCATTGAACCCAAGCCTGCAGAACCTTCCAAGCACCAGTATGATTTTGATTGCGAAACAGTCATTGGTTTCCTTCGCCAGTATGACCTTCTCGGTGATTTCAAGATCAATATTGAAGTGAACCACGCAACACTTGCCGGGCATACATTCACACATGAATTGCAGGTAGCTGCCGATGCAGGTGTTTTAGGTTCGATGGATGCAAACCGCGGCGATTACCAGAATGGATGGGACACAGACCAGTTTCCAAATAATATCAATGAACTCACTGAAGCCATGCTGATTTTCCTCGAAGCAGGTGGTTTGCAAGGCGGTGGCATCAACTTCGATGCCAAGATCCGGCGTAATTCAACAGATGCAGAAGACCTTTTTTATGCACACATTGGTGGAATGGATGCATTTGCACGCGCATTGGTGGTAGCAGATACCGTTCTTGAGAAAAGTGATTACCTGAAATTCAGAAAGGAACGCTATGCTTCTTTTGATAGTGGAAAAGGAAAAGAGTTTGAGCAGGGAAAACTTTCACTCGAAGACCTAAGGCAATATGCTATTGAAAAAGGTGAACCGGAAACAAAAAGCGGAAGGCAGGAATGGCTGGAAATGCTGATTAATAAATACATCTAACTCGGGCGGTGAGCGGCGAGCTTCGAGCTTCGAGCTGCAAGCAGTAAACATTTCACGTTTCACATTTCACGTCTCACGTTTCACGTTTCACGTCTCACGATTGACGATTGACGATTCACGATTCTCGATTCACAATTATGAAACCACTATTATTCTCATTGCTGATTTTTGTTGCTCTTTCAGCAATGTCTCAGCAACCAGCATATAAGAACCGGAAGCTTTCGCCGGAGGTGCGGGCTAAAGATCTGTTGTCGCGGATGACGCTGGATGAAAAGGTAATGCAGACACAATGTCTATGGATCCAGAAATCTTCCATACTGGATGCAAATGGAGACTTTGACGAATCTAAAGCCGAAGGAGTAATTAAGAATGGACTCGGTGAGCTGGCAAGGCTCAATGAGAATGCAGGCCCCAACAGTTATGGATACCATCCACAACAGGCAGCA
>JBJMLW010000226.1:0-2968 GCA_045805105.1 Flavisolibacter sp.
AATGGTATAATGCACGACAGGACCGTACACATGACATTGCGATTGTAGGAATGTACCAGCTCAATAAAAAATGGACCTTGTCAGCCAACTGGATTTATTATACAGGCGATGCCGTTACTTATCCAAGCGGCAAATACAGGTTGGATAACCAGGTGTATTTCTACTTCAGTGAACGAAATGGCTACCGCATGCCGAACTACCATCGGCTGGACATTGGTGCTACACGCGAATTGAAAAAAAGAAAGAAGTTTTCTTCTGAGCTAAATTTTAGCTTGTTTAATGCTTATGGACATGCGAATGCATACCAGATCAGTTTCCGCGAAAGCAAGATTGATCCATCGAAAACGGAAGCGGTGCAAACCTCCCTGTTCACGTTTGTTCCTTCCATTACCTACAATTTTAAATTTTAAGGATGAAATTTCTTATTAATAATATTTACCTGTTAGTTTTTCTTATTGGTTTTTCATCCTGCGAAAAAGTGATTGATATAAAGGTGCGTGAGAGTGATACAAAATATGTGGTGGAAGGAGTCATTACAAACGAACCGGGCTCCTGCTTTGTTTACCTGAGCCGCACCCAGGCTTTCAATGAACACAACAACTTTGAAAAAGTGTCTGGGGCCATTGTACAAATTACAGACAATGGCGTGGAAACAACATTAGCTGAAACGCAACCTGGAGTTTATCATTCAACAGCGATTACCGGCATACCCGGGCACCAGTACGATTTATCAGTAACAATCAACAACAACGTATTTACAGCAACTTGCACCATGCCACAACCGGTGAAGCTGGATACGCTTTACATAGCACCTGGTCCGTTTGGCCAGTTCCAGTTTGCCAATGTTGCCTACACGGATCATCCTGGGGTTAAAAATAATTACCGGTTTGTACAATATGTGAATGGTAAACAGGATCCTGAAATTTTTTGGGAGAATGATGAATTCACCGACGGTCAGCAAATACTTGAGCTGTTGGATACAGGTGTTGATAAGCAGGATGACCCACGCAACATCAATAGCGGTGACCAGGTTACAATTGAAATGCTCGGACTTGATGAAGCGGTTTACAAATACTGGTATTCTTTACAATCTGGCGGTGGTGATGGCAATGGCAACTCGGCTGCTCCTGCCAATCCGGTTACAAATATCAAGGGAGGTTCGCTGGGTTATTTCAGTGCACAAACAATTGACAGAAGAACAGTAATTGCGCCTTAGGTATAAATTGCAAGAGATTTCATCAAAAATAGTAAGTCGTTGCCCTGGTAACCAGGTGGTATATGTTGTTTAAAACATACTTATGCAATTGCAGCTACAGTATGACTTTGTAAAGTCATCGCGAAAGGTTTTACTGGAATATTGTACAAAAATTTCAGATGCCGACTTCATTTCGGAAAGCAGCAGCTTTGGCAGGGGTAGCATACGAAATTTACTGGTGCATGTTGGTAATACTTACGAGTTCTGGATCGGGAAACATGCTTTGGCACTCGACATGAACTTTACAGAATACATAACTGTAACGAATGCCTTGCACGCAAGAGATTATTTTCAATCTATCGACAAGTTGGTTGCAACCTTTATTGAATGTTTTTCTGCTACTTGCTTCAATGACCTGGTGATAAATACCGGGGGCCGTACTGTTATTGCAAGCCCTTTCAAATTATTCTCTCATGTAATCACACATGAATTCCATCATAAAGGCCAGGTATTATCGCTGAGCAGGCACCTGGGTTACACTCCAGTTGACACGGACATTATCAGATAATCAGAAAGAACATTTAAATGATGATGATGATGGAGTAACTCCAGTTTTCTATAGGATGTCGAAGCGAAGAGGAAGGGTGAGAAACAGGGCAGAAGCGAAAGAAGAAGAGCGGAGGAACAGGGCGGGAGCGAAGGTTAGAAAAACTGCTCTCCGGGCTTTTTCTCCACACTCATCTTATGCCCCAAACTGCCGCAGGTGATGATCATTATGCTTGTAAACAAACTGTCCCAGTTGTTCTTTGGACATTTTTCCAAAAAACCAGTGCATATAGTCACCGGGAAAATTTTTGTACGATTCAATCAGTTCAATCCACTTCTTTTTTTCTGATTCAATATCGCCGCTATCTTCTTTTATCTTAAATGCATTGGATGTAGGAGCACTCCTGGGGAAAGGTTTGTCCTCCCGGAGAAGGTTCTTCAACCCGGCTTTACCAAACAACCGTCCCATGAAAGAACGTTTATGATGTCTTTTACCTAGAAACAATTCATCGCACAATACCCCATGCCTGAGCATCTGGTAAACATTCATTTGCCCCCACTGCCTCGTGCTGTTTTCATTCAGGCTATTAATACGGTTGATCAATTCATCCCTGTCAGGTTTATTTAAAACTGATTTCATTTAGAACTGTTGAGTTGAGGATTCAAATTATGATATTCAGTGAATTGACCAAGGGTAAATAATGACAAAAAGTGGGGGAAATGCGACATCATGTTTCGGTACAGTAAAAAAAGACAAATGCTGTAAGAACGAAATTGATTCATTACCCATTAAGTTCCTGATA
This sequence comes from Flavisolibacter sp., assembly GCA_045805105.1. GTDB lineage: Bacteria > Bacteroidota > Bacteroidia > Chitinophagales > Chitinophagaceae > Flavisolibacter. The sequence goes on from JBJMLW010000226.1 coordinate 2,545, forward strand.
AATAAATCTTTGACACATTCAATATTAACAATTTCCTTTTAAGATATGTGTAATGAACGGATGAGTTGGAACTTATTTCTTGTAGGATTAATTTATATTTTTGATAATCAAAAGTCCATACCACTTTGAAATTGTTTAGTAGAATGAGAAATACAAACATGGAGTTTATAACAACACGCTTACAACAACTAGCATAGGCTATAGCAAATTCAATGTTTCAGGCGAAAATGGCATAGCTTTTCAATTGATTGTAACGGCGTCGTTATAAATTTAAAATGACTATATATTTTCAAAATGAAGAATTTATTTCCTTATCGTAAAAACATCGGGGGAATTGATTATGAATTTGATTTAAAGGAAACTGAAGCAAATTATTTTTACATGGTTAAAGCTGAAAATATTCAGTTTGAAATGCATATTGATA
>JBJMLW010000227.1:0-10864 GCA_045805105.1 Flavisolibacter sp.
AGCGAGCTTGCTCATTGCATACGGACTGATAGGATGCAGGTGTTCGTCTTCTTTCCAGGGAAGATTCCTGTTAACACCATATACACTGCTGGAAGATGCAAAAACAAATTGTTTCACACCTGAGTCACGTGCATAATCAAGAAGTACCTGGGTGCCGATTACATTACTTTGCAGGTAAGAGATCGGATCGGCAATGCTGGGTCTTACACCCGCGCGGGCGGCGAGGTGAATAATGGTATCTACGGCCTGGGGAAGAATTTTTTGAAGTTCGTGTGCGGTAAGGTCTTCAACTGCCCTGTCGAACATAAGAATCTGCTGGTGTTTTTCAAATCCATCAGTATTTAAAAGTTTTAATTGCCTCGGATAAAATGGATCAAAGTTATCAATGATGGTGATCCTGAGGTCTTCATCTTTAAGCAGCGCTCGAACGAGGTGACTTCCAATAAAACCGGCTCCTCCCGTTATCAAAAAATGTTTTTTGTATTGACTCATTCCCGATTGCCTTTTCTTTGTATAAACCCGATAAGTTGTTGCAAAGTACAGAATATCGACATTTCAGGGACGCTGTTCTTTTCAGTCTTTTACTGGCACTTTTTGTTGCGGTGTATGTTTTTTCTTTTGGTAAGGAAAACTCTTTCCTTTATATCAATCGTTATTATTCTCCTTACATGGACTATGTATTCAGATTCTGGACATATCTCGGTGACGGCATCATCTGGATACCATTGTTTGGTTATGTGCTCCTGTTCAAACGAGATTACCTCGTGGCTGTGTTATCCGGACTGATCATCTGTACAATTCTTACACAGGTGTTGAAAAAAGTAGTCTTCCCTGACGATTACCGTCCGATTGTTTTACTGAGCGATAAGGTTCGTACGATTCCCGGGTATTTTATGAACCGTGCTCATAGTTTTCCTTCAGGTCATACCAGCACTGCATTTACGCTTGCGCTGCTGATGGCTTTCATTGTGAAGAAAGACATATGGGTTTATTTCTTTCCATTGATTGCATTCTTTGTAGGATACTCACGTGTTTACCTTGCACAGCATTTTGTAACTGATGTTTTTGCAGGTATGTTAACAGGAATTGTTTCTTCCTGCTTCGCGCTTTTGATTTATGAAAAATACCGCCGCAGAAAAAGAAGTGATCATCTGGATGATGATCCGGAAACAGTTGAAGTGTAATCTGCAAGGGTATGTCTTAAATTAGATATTGGTAATAATATTCCTTTACAACATCAATATCTGAACTAACACAATTCCCCCGCCGGGGCGGGGGACTTGCGTTAGTTCATTATCAGGTGTGCATGCGAAATATATTTTTCAGTTTCTTCCAGAAGCTGTTCGACACATTAGTCTGATGGATGCTTCTGCCGATTATTTCGTCGGGGGAATTTTCTGCGGGGTTTTTAGATCGTTTCTTCAGGCACTTGTATACGATGCCAAGGTCTATATCGCGGATGTACGGTTCAAGTTTATCTGTACATTCAAAACTTAGATATTTTTCTATCTCACGGTATTTGGTATTGTAGTAGACTTCCACATAAAATCCTTCAACCTGGTATAGCTGGATCAGGAATTCATTGTGTCTCCTTCTTCCAATTTGTTCGCCATTGTACCAAAGCATCTCCAGTTGCTCATCTTCCCTGAGCAGGATGAAATCAAAAAAATGCATAGTGCTGTATTATCCTTTATTAATTCCGGCCATTCAAACAGGATGTACTAGGGTTGCTACGGATAATGTGAGTCTATTATAGGAGGGATGCTGCAAAATATAAAACAGGATTTAAAAAAACAAATACGAACATTTTACAATCAACGATGGACGATAGACCATGCCCGCCCGGCAGACCAGTTAATTTTATTGAAAGTGTATCAGCCGTTCGGACGGGGACCATAGACCATAGTAGAAGGCGGGGAAGTGCAGTTCCCATTTCGTCGTTCAGTTTATGCAATTATGTAATGTCAAAAAGGGAGAATTCTCTGTAACCTTTTTTCGTGTGTGTTACTCTGTATCTAAAACATTATGCTTTACCTGATCATTGGAATTTTCGGACTGGCTGCCATTTTCGGAATTATCATTCTGAAAAATTGGCTCACTTCGGCACATACATCAAGGACCATTGTTTACGTACACGGGTTGTTTGCTGCCGTTGGGCTTGGAATCCTGATTTATTATCTTTATTCCAATGGTGCCAGTAACGCCAGAACAGCCCTGATCCTGCTGGTGATAGCCGCTATAGGAGGTTTTTACATGTTTTTCAGGGATCTCAAAGGCAAGTTCAGTCCCATATGGCTGGCAGTTATCCATGCTTTACTTGCTGTTACCGGTGTAGGTTTTCTTTTATTCATGGCTATATAATTTGATATGAAAATTGCAGGACATCCGCTTCATCCACTTATGGTGCATTTCCCTACAGCCTTATTTCCTATGAACCTGGTTCTGGGTATCCTGGCATATACTTCAGGAAACCCGGTATTTTCACAGGCTGCCTTCTTCTGCCTTGCGGGGGGTGCCGGTATGGGAATACTGACAGCAGTGACAGGCCTGCTGGATCTTTTTCATATATCTAAATCAAACAAAAAGGCTGTTGCAACTGTTATTTATCATGCCGGCATTAATGTACCTGTGATTCTGATCTATGTTGTGCTTGCGTATAAAGAATGGAAACTGTATCCTGATATACCAGTACCACTTGCCGGGAATCTCGTATTTAAAGGTGTTTTGGTTTTGATACTTTTTATAGGAAATTATTTCGGAGGACAATTGATCTATAAGTTTCACGCAGGAATAAATATGAACAATGAAAGAAACCAGATTTGATATGCCGGTTGCTTCAGACGGAGCATTAATTGAAAAGATTCTGCAAGGTGAGATCGCACTTTTCGAAGTGCTGATAAGAAGATATAACCAGTTACTGTATAAAACTGCCAGGTCATATGGACTTGGACATGAAGATGCCCAGGACACGATGCAGGAATCGCATTTTGCAGCCTATACACAACTCAGTAAGTTCAGAAATGAAGCTTCATATAAAACCTGGCTGATGCGTATACACCTGCACAAATGTTACCATAAAACACACTTTGGCGCAGCACGGTTTGAACAACCACATACTGAAAACATGGAAGAAAAAAATGAACCTGAAAAAATAAACAGGGAAGAAACAGGACGCGTCATTGTAAACCGCGAGCTGTCCCGTTTACTTGAAGAAAGTCTTCAGAAGCTTCCACTCTCCTATCGAAGTGTGTTTGTTCTCCGTGAGATCGAAGGATTCAGCGTTGCAGAAACTTCAGAGTTGTTACACATTTCTCCGATCAATGTTAAAGTACGCCTTAACAGGGCTAAAACAATGTTGAGGGAATTGCTGGAAAAATTTTATTCATCATCCGAGTTATACGAATTCAATGAAATTTATTGCGACGCCATTGTACATGGCGTATTTAACCGGATTCATAAAAATACAGATCCATCATGGAAGTAAAAATGTTCATTCACCATACTCTTGATATGGTAGAAAAAAATGTAAATGACTGGTTGGCCCAGACTAAAATATCAATCCGCCATATTACTCAGTCGCAATGCGAACGGCAGGGAAAATTTGTTTTTGTTATGTCTGTTTTCTATGAGAAGAAAGAAGAATGCGTACGGATGTATGCGGAGAAAGATATGTTGAATGTGTTGAATAGTTGATTTGTGAGCTGCGCGCTGCCCGCAGCTAGCAGCTCGTAACCAAAAGCTCACATCTTCTCTAACTGTTGAGGGTACAGCATCATAAAGCTGTTATCCTTAAAATAGTTCGACAAATAATACGGAAGCTTTTCAAGCTGCTGCTGATACGAAGCATGACCGCGGCGTGAGGATACAATTACAAGCAGATCATTGCTCCTGACTTCTCTTGTAAAAATGAGAAAATCATCCCAGTGTGAAAATTCATGAAAATGTATGGGACTTTCCACCTTCTGTAGCTTGTAAAGGTCTTTCAGTTCTTTCAACGATTCAATGGATGCATGAAAATCCATTGTTAGTCCTGCTTCTTTCGCAATTGTAGCAAGTTTATTGAACCAATGTGCAAATCCGGGTTCAAGTTCAGCCTTATGTGTAACCACAACAACGATCTTTTTCAATGTATTTAAAGGTTGCACCGGTTTATAAATGAAAACCGTTTCTGAAGTATGCTTTAAAATTTTTTCTGCAATAGGCCCGAGAAAATTATCCTGGTTGGCATGCTGGTGCAGTCCAATTAAAAGATCTGTAATTCTTTGTTCCTTTAATGTATAAATGATACCATTGCTGATATTGACATCAAATCTTGTAATGGGTATGATTTGTTCCTCCGTGGCTGCAGCATGACGAACAGCTGCTTCCATCATCTTTTTTGCCATGCCGGTAGTTTTTCCATGTTCACTGTCATCGCTGACAATATTCAGGGCATACACAGGAATGGAACTTCTTCTGGGTTTCAGCATCAGTCCGAAATCAATCAGTTCAGTCACTGTTTCAGGATAGGCCAGTGACACCATGATTTTTTCCGTTGAAGAATCCTGTACAACATTATCTTCCTTCAATGCAAGTGCCTGCGAAGTTTTTTCAACAATAAAAGAACTCACCGTGCAGGTAACAAGAATCATCAGGATGGCTCCGTTGAGTACATCCTCATTCAGAAGCCTGATTGGTTCACCGGTAGCCGTTTCTCCGATAATAAGGTTATATCCAACCAGCACAACTGCCAGTGTTGCGCCAACCCTTGCCGTACTTAATCCAAAAATCATTTGTCTTTCTGCTTTTGAAAGCCGGAAGGTTTTTTGAGTGAACCATGCAGCTATGTACTTCGAAAGTATCGCAAGAACAGTCATTACAAATGCCACTTTGAGTGCACCAAGTCCTTTAAACAAAACACGGAAATCTACAAGCATGCCGACACTGATCAGGAAGAATGGAATAAAAAAAGCGTTTCCTACAAAATCAATCCGGTTCATCAATGCGGATGTATGCGGAATAAACCTGTTCAGTGCCAGCCCCGCGAGAAATGCACCAATGATATGTTCAAGACCGGCTAGTTCCGCAAGAAAAGCGCCGAGAAATACCATTGCCAGTACAAAAATGTATTGCGAAACAGAATCTTCAAATTTTTTGAAAAACCATCTTGCCACAAGTGGAAATAAAAAAAATATGATTGCCCCGAATACAAAAGTTGAAATGGCCAGCCTGATCCAGAATGAAGTGCCTATCTCTCCTCTTGTCATTCCGGTTACAACAGCAAGAACCAACAGTGCAAGTATGTCTGTAATAATGGTGCCTCCTATTGTGAGTGTAACAGCACGGACCCTTGCTATACCATACCTGCTTGCAATGGGGTAAGCCAGTAGTGTGTGTGAGGCAAACATACCTGCGAGCAATATTGACGTAGGGACAGAATAATCAAGAATATAAAAAGCTGCAAAGCTTCCGAGGATCATAGGTACAAGGAATGTAAACAAACCGAATATGAAACTTTTCAGCCTGTTCTTACGGAATTCATCCAGGTCTATTTCCAATCCGGCAGTGAACATGATATACAGCAATCCCACTGTTCCAAAAAGAACGATACTGCTGTCACGTAAAAGAAAGTTCAGTCCATAGGGTCCTATTATGATTCCAGCCAGGATCAAACCGATTATATGTGGCACACGGATCCTGTTGAGGAGAATAGGTGCGAATAAAATAATGAACAGAACAAGTGAGAATATAATAACCGGATTCGCTAAAGGAAGTGAGAAGTCAAGTTTTAATAAATACATAATTCCACTCTTGATCGTAATTACACTTTTTCGAGTTGTAAGGCGTAAATCACCTTACACTCATTCTCGCGTTGTATTTCCCGTTGTCCATCTGCAAGCGTTCCATTCATTACCCGAAGCCGGACGGTCATTTTTATTTCAGGTTGCGAACCTTGTGCAGGCCGTATGTGTTCAAGCTCAATCGTGTTGCCATTATATGAACCTGAATAAATCCTTACCGGGGTATTTCCATCCATTGCTTTTGCTACAACCTTACCTGCATCGGCTGTAAGTTCCCATTCTTCTGTTTTACTATCGCCTACTGCAGAACCGGGGCATGTGGTTTCGGTACAAGTCATTTTCACTGACCATTTTCCGAGTAGTTCAGGACTTAAAGTATCAGCAGATGCATTTACTGTATCCTGTTCAATCTGAACCAGCTTTTGTTCTCTTAACTGAACCTGTTTTTCTCTCAGCATCAGGTCCTGCTCTTTCCGGTTCAGGGAATCTTCCCGGGCATTTAATTCTTTTTCCCTCTGCTGGTTGTTGCATGATGAAAAGCCGATGATGATTAAAATATAAATGCAGAAAAATTTCATTGCAATGAAGTTAGGTTAATTGTGAGAAGGTGGTGGGTGCTGGGTGCTGGGTGCTGGGAAAGATTTATGTAGGGTTTGAAGTATCTATAATTTAATTTGATTATTTACAGGTGGCAAATAGCTGAATTCATTATGAATACTCTATCATATTTGCCGGTGGCAAATAGCTACAATGTTCATCAATCATCTACAATATTTGCCGGTGGCAAATAGCTACAGCCAAATACCATATTACCATAATACCTCAATACCTTGTACTAATAAAGTATTCCGAATTCCGAAACCCCAATTCCAAATTCCTTCCTCACGCAAACGCCGGCACATTTACATTTTTTAAACTAAGTACCGGCACCTTAACAGTGCTGATAATTTTCTGTGTGTGTGGTCCTATATAATTTGGCTTGCTGGTTACATCCAGTGCATTCGTAATAACGATCAGTTCAGGGTGGTGATTGATGGCATAATTGATAACATCTTCCGCAATAGCTATACCTGAACCCCATGAAACAAAGGGAGAAATATGATCCTGTTTTAACTGGTCGCGGATTTCATCTACAATCGCATTCAAAACCCCTGTTCCCAATTCAGTTTGCCTGTAAGCAAGTCCAAGTACATTCAGGGTGGCTCCAGGTTTAATGAAGTGCGAAACAATTTCATAACCGGTAAGGCTGCGACTTACAGGCCTAACAGGGAATAAAATCTTACCGAATGAAGTTATTTTTTTTCTGCTGGGAACCGATAAAACCGGACAGGTTGCATGCTTAATCACTTTATAAGTATTACTTCCGGCAAAGCAATCCCTGTATCCTGAAGCCCCGTGTTTTCCCATGATGACCAGGTCGAATTTCTGAAACGTTGCCATCTTCAAAATCATCTCAGTGACATCACCTTCCTCTTCATGAAAAACTGGCTCAACTTCATGAGTTTGTGATATGGCACCTCCTAAAGCGTATAAAACATCTGAAGGATTTGAAATGTTATGCAGAACAGGAAATTTATCTTCTTTAAATGTGTAGTCTGGTTCCTCTACATAAAGTATATGAAGTTGCGCTCCATTTTCTTTTGCTATTACCGCAGCAGTGTTGAGTGCATTCAGTGAACTTTCGCTTAAATCAACCGGGACAAGAATTTTTTTTATGGTGTAGGTGCTCATGGATAATATTAAAGGATCAGAATAATGATGTTTTCATACTGGTATAAAGTACCATGTGAAAACCTGGGCAAATTGCATAAAGAAATCAAAAACATGAGGAAAGTTGAATTAGAATCATATTAGAATCACAATCCACCAAGCGAAGGTGCACCGGGCAGGTCAATCGTGAAGATTGTTTCCTTACCGGGTATGGATTGAACTGAAATGACACCCTTATGCATTTTTATTATGCGATCTGCAAGAGAAAGGCCTAATCCGAAACCTCCTTCGGATCGATTTTCCTCAATACGATAAAATGGTTGGAAAATATTTGCGATCTCATCTTCGGGAATACCACGTCCTTTATTGCAGATCAAAATACTGATTTGATTTCCATTCACTTTAAGAGTTACATCCGCTTCATGATCATTGGAATATTTACAGGCATTTACCACAATATTCCTGATGGCCGTAAACAGCAGCGCTTCATTTCCAAAAACAAGCAGGTTTTCATCCTGTTCGGGCAAGTTATCGAAACTGATCTTCACATTAAATAAATTATCAATCCTTGATACTTCAGCCGGCAATCGCAGAATGATTTCATCAATCCGTACAAGATCAATGTCAAGTCCTCCCGGGTTACCTGAAGCCTGCGCAAATTCAAGCAGCGTTTGTGTTAGCTTGCAGAGTTGCTGTACATCCTGGTAAATCGAATGCATCACTTTCCTGTATTCGTCTGCTTCCCTGGGTCTTTGCAGGGATACTTCGAGCTGACTTGAAATTGAAGTAAGCGGTGTTGACAATTCATGCGATGCATTGGATATAAAACGACGTTGTAATTCAAAACTGTGCTGCAGACGATTGAGTAAACCATTCAACGTATCCGACAACTGGTACCATTCGTCTTTTGATGTTCCCGTCTGGATGCGGCGGGCCAGGTTTCTTGCAGAAATATCCGCTACATCTTTTGAAATTTTCCTGATTGGAAAAAGTAGTCTTCCTGAAAAAAAATATCCAGTGAATAAAACAAGCACATTACCAACAAAAAAACTGATTAAAAGAATTTTTAATAGTGTCTTCAGACTTTCTTTACCCTCTACATCATTTCCTGCGGCAAAAATTACAATTGATTCATTGTCGTCCTGATAAAGATGACCAACCGTTTCTTTATTGCCTTTGGAAAAGAAATAATTTCCTTTATCTCTTACATGCGAAATGAGGTCTTGTGTAACAGGAACCGTATCATCAGGAAAATCGCTGTACCTGTATATTCTCCTGTTTTCCTCGTTATATGCCTGCACACTTTTATTTTTTAATGAAAGTGTGGTTAATGAATCGATACGCCTGATGATATTTCTATCAAAGATTTCGCGCTGGCTCAGGAACCTGGCAGTTGTGATTGCCCGGTTAGTAAGGCGGGTTCTGATAGAATCGATACGCGATTCGTAAGAAAAATAATAGATACCAGCGCACACAAGACTGAGAATGATAAATGCGAGTAAAGAAAAAAGCAGTGTGATGCGTATCCTTACAGGCATATCAGGGATTTTCTTTTAATACATACCCCATACCAACCTGGGTCTGGATGAGCTTTGGCTCAAATTTTTTATCAACTTTATTTCTAACATAATTGATATATACATCAATGACATTTGTATTGGTATCAAAATCTATATCCCATACATTAACTGCAATATCAGCTCTCGAAACTACCCTGTTCTTGTTCCTGAGCAGGTACTCAAGAAGCTGAAATTCTTTTGCTGTCAGGCTGATGTCAACATTTCCACGCTTCACTTCCTTACTATCAAGATTCATTTCAAGATCAGCTGCTTTCAATATGGTTCCAACAGGTATATTCTGTCTTGTAGTTCTCCTGAGAAGAACCCTGATCTTCATTAAAAGTTCTTTGAATTCAAAAGGCTTGATCAGGTAATCATCTGCTCCGGAATCATAGCCTTCAATTTTGTCATTGAGACCAATAAGGGCAGTTAGCATGATAACAGGTATTTGAGCATCATGTGCCCTGATATTTTTACACAGCTCAAAGCCATTCATTCCGGGGAGGTTGATATCGAGAACTACAAGATTGTAACTATTTTGCCTGTAAAATTTCCATCCTATAGATCCATCATAAGCAACATCAACATCGTAACCAGCTTCCTTCAAGCCAATCTGCAGTGTATCTGCAATTTTCTTTTCATCTTCCACCAATAAGATATTGGGCTGGTCCATACTACTTTTTGTGGTGGCAATTTACAACGATCATAAAAAACGCGGACAGGAATAATATTAAGTATTGATTTCTAATAGCATTTTAATGTGAGATTAATCTCCCTCTAATAATGTGATGTTAGATTGCGATTACTATGTTGCAATCAACATTTCAAACAATACTTGTTCCGGTTGACTTTTCTATCAATACGGATGTTGCGGTTAAGAAAACACTTGAAATTATAGATACCAATTCGTCAACTGTTCACCTTCTGCATGTTGTGAAGTCGGGACTGACGCAGGAGTTTCTTTTGAACATTGAAAAAAAACTAAATGAGTGGAGAAGCACAATTGAAGAATCGTTTCCAGGCATTTCAGTTTTTTGTGAAATAGAAAGATCCCTGCACGTACAACACTGCATCCATCAAACTGCTAAAAGAATTCACGCAGACCTGGTTGTAATTGGAAAGAGATCCAGTCATACATGGTTGCCGTTATGGAGCTCTGTGCAACCAATGAAAATTCCTGAAATTACAGGTATACCTGTTTTGTCTGTAAAGCCGGGTGCATTGCACAACAGGATCAGGACTGTTGTAGTACCAATTGCAGATGAAATGCCGCGGAATAAAATGGCAGCTCTTGAAGTTCTGTGTAAGCGGCAGAATCTTCATGTTCACCTAATAACATTCAATAATAACCAGGATTGCAGTGGTTCTACGTCTGCATTACTGAAAGTATTTAAATGGTTGAAGTCTACCATGAAATGCCAGGTAGAATATTCACTGCTTCAGGGGTATTGCAGTGCAAGGAGTATACTTGAATATGCAGAAACGGTAAAGGCAGACATTCTTTTAGTAAACCCTGATTCGGAAACTAAAATAGGCTGGCTGAACCGACAACTGCCTGATGTACTTGCCAACACATCCAAAATGCAGGTGCTCGCCATTCAGCCGGCTATTTCTTATTAAATTAAAATTCAAATGAAAAAAATAATTCTTTTTGTTTTTATTCTTTCATCAACCATGTTTTTGAAAGCGCAGACGCCGGAAGACGCGTCGGGATTAATATATTATGAAAGGTATGCTTCAGCCGAATCTGCTATGCATAAATTGTTGCAACATGATGCAGCAAATGCTGCTGCCTGGTATGTTCTCACTGAAGCC
>JBJMLW010000228.1:0-7974 GCA_045805105.1 Flavisolibacter sp.
TGAATTAAATAACTAAACAGTTTCACGTTTGACGTTTGACGTTTCACGTTTGCCCTTTCACGTCACAAGCTCACTCCCCTTTTCCACGGAATGAAATCATCCTGGTTCAGTTGAACTGCTTTTGGAATCACCTCACCACTGGCTGCCCTGATGCAGTACTCAAGTATCTCCTCTCCCATCTGTTCAATTGTTTTTTCACCTTCAATAATTGGCCCTGTATCAATATCAATGATATCATTCATCCTTTTTGCCAGTCGTGAATTGGTGGCAACCTTGATAGTTGGACAAACAGGATTACCGGTTGGTGTTCCAAGACCTGTTGTAAATAAGATCAGTGTTGCACCTGATGCCGCTTTTCCGGTTGTAGCTTCTACATCATTACCCGGTGTGCATACCAGGTTCAGTCCAGGTTTCATTGCAGGTTCTGTATAATCCAATACATCTACCACAGGAGATGTCCCGCCTTTTTTTGCTGCGCCTGCACTTTTTATGGCATCAGTAATTAAACCGTCGCGGATATTTCCCGGAGAAGGATTCATATGAAATCCTGAACCCACTCTTGTTACGATCTCTTCATAGCTTTTCATCAAATGCATGAATTTTCTCGCTGTGGGTTCATTTACTGATCGGTCTACAATCTGCTGCTCAACACCACATAATTCCGGAAATTCAGCAAGGAGAACTTTTGCTCCCAGTGCAACAAGAAGGTCTGAACAGTATCCCACTGCCGGATTTGCAGAAATTCCACTGAAGCCATCACTGCCTCCGCATTTAACTCCTACTGTGAGTTTATCAAGTGAAGCAGTTTTTCTTTCAATTTTATTGATCTGGATAAGTCCTTCGAATGTTTTTTTTATTGCTGATGCTATGAGCTGTTCTTCGCTCTGGCTTTGCTGTTGTTCAAAAATGAAAAGCGGTTTATCAAAACCCGGATTTCTTTCTTTCAGATCATTTTTAAAATCACTCACCTGCAGGTTCTGACAACCCAGGCTAAGAACGGTGATGCCACCAACATTGGGATGATCAGCATAAGCAGCAAGTAGCTTGCTGAGTATAGCAGCATCCTGGCGGATTCCTCCGCATCCACCCTGGTGGTTGAGAAATTTAATGCCGTCAACATTTTTAAATGGCCTTCCATTGGAACCATTATTACCCTGTGGGGCCAGGTCTATTGCCGAAATATCATCACCCTTTAAAAATGCTTCTGCCAGGTGATGCGCATATTGCTTGTATTTATGTGTTACGGCATATCCGAGTTCATTGTGAAGTGCTTCACGAATCACATCAAGATTCCTGTTCTCGCAAAAAACAGTAGGAATAAATAACCAGTAATTGGCTGTACCTACACGGCCGTCACTCCTATGGTATCCTTTAAATGTTCTGTTCCTGAATTTAGAAACATCAGGAGGATTCCATTTGTAACTGACACCCCTGTATTGATAAGGATCAGCTGCATGTTTTACATTCGAGGTGGTCATTCGGCTACCGGAAGGGATATAATGCTGTGCTCTTCCAACAAGCACGCCATACATAGTTACTTCATCCCCTGCCTGCATGTCATTCATAAAAAATTTGTGCTTCGCAGGAACGTCATCTACAACTTCATAAGTATTTCCATTGAGTGAAATTTTTGTTCCCTTCACCAGATCCCTGAGGGCAACAATGACATTATCATCTGGATGTATTTTTAATATTCCGGAGTTCATGCAGCAATAACTTTTTTCGCAGAAACCGATTCAATGGCATCTTTCACACCATGCTCTTTAATTCTTGTGAATTTTTCAAGTGTTGCCTGGAAAAATCCTGGTAATGTAGTCAGGTCATATCCCCACAGTTCAGTATCCTTCAAAACATTTTTTACTAAAGCTACGTCAGACAGTTCCTTCCACTTCTTAAAAAATTCACCGGCCATTTCATCCTGGATCTGGTAAGATTCACCATAAAGTTCGCCATAATATTTTCCATCCAGCTCTTTAACCGGTTTCATAAATAAAATGTAGGCGGCAAAGCCAAGTGCGATATATTCCGGGGGTGTTTCAGTTTGTTGATAATGCTTTGTGAGAATAGGGAGGCATCGCATTTTTAATTTGGAAGAATAGTTCAGGGTAATGCTACTCCACTGATGCCTGATATGAGGATTTCTAAACCTGTCGAGCACACGTAAACCAAAATCCCGGGAAACCTGTATTGGCAGGGCATATGGAATAGCGGGCGCAATTTCCTGTAGCATCAGCTGGCTGATAAATTTTCCCACCAGCTCATCATCCATTGCATCTTTAACTGTTTCACAGCCGGCAAGCATGGCAACACCTGAACTAAGTGTATGTGTACCATTCAGCAACCTTAATTTTAATTCTCTGTGTTTTTCAATATCGGGTTCCACTACTACTCCCTGGTCTACTGAACCGAATGAAAGAATATTTTTAACGTGTTCATTACCTTCAATAGCCCATAAACAGTATACTTCCGAGACTGTAAGCAGCTTATCGGAATACCCAAGCTCATTTTCAAACATTGCCTGTTGTTCTGCATCTGGCCGGCCTGGAACAATGCGGTCTACAAGGGAATTGCAGAATTGATTATGCAGTTCAATCCATTCAATAAATTCTTCTTCGAGACTGTTCAGGTGAGCAAGTTCCAGAACTATGGATTCAAGCTTCTTTCCATTTTCAGGAACAAGTTCAGTAGGAACGATCACCATACCGCTATGAGCACTACCGCCGAATGCACGGAATCTTTCATATAAAAATGCCAGGAGTTTTCCGGGGAATGAAACAGGAGGATGTTTCCGGATGTCATCATGTATCAACTGTATCCCAACTTCAGTTGTATTGGAGATGATAATCTGCATGTGGCTGTTATGCGCACACTCTAATATCTGTTCCCACTGGTCATGAGCACTGAGAACACGGCTGATGGATGAATTGATAATATTTTCCTCTTTCTTTTCACCGTTTTCTATTCCCCGAATACAATGTGTATAAAGACCATCCTGCTTTTCGAATGCAGAAGAATCACCCTGGTTTGTTGATTTCACAACGACGATCCTGCCATTAAAAACACCTTGCCTGTTAGCTTTATCAATAAAATAATCGGGCAGTCCACGCAACAGAACACCTGTTCCGAACTGCAATACTTTTTCAGGTAATTCGAAAACAGGATCAGGCGGTATTACAACAGATGTGTTGGTAATATTTTTGAGCGTGAATCGTGTTAATTTCATAAATGCGCATTAATGTTTTGTGGATGCCATTGATTTTTGAAAAGCCAGTCAACGGTAATATTACTGACTGATGGTTTTCCTGGTGCCTGATCAAGATTATTTTGAAACCATGCATAATCCCCATCTTTCTTATGGCAGTCTGCATAATATACTCTTCGTCCCCATTGCAGTTTGTTATCAGTTGGAACGAGGTATATATCCCTGTCGGCCATATTCTCCGAAAAAGTGCAACCGACCAGGTAAAAGTGTGCATCACGATGATAACGTCCGAGTATAAAACCTTTATAGCCGTCGAAGCTGCAATTTTTTAATACAGTTTTGAAATCAGGATTACCGGAACCATCATGCCATATGCTGGCAGGTCCGGTATTGGCATAAAAGGAACAGTTTTCAGCCCAGGCCCAGCCACGCGGACAATAAAAATCAACACCTCCTTCCATCAAACAATCCCTGAAATAAAACATTCCGTCTTTCAGATTCCATGGGCTTACGGTATCGCCTGCATATGCACGGAACCGGCAATTGATGGCAACAAGTCTTGTTGTGCTCATACTCCTCAGCGCCATCTGGTGACCCCCGTTGGTGATTACTTTCTGATGGTTCACAGAATCAGAAGCACATGCTACAGTTCTTGGTTCTTTATGATTAAAACCATAATCATTTGCTATCGTCAGGTTGATGAGCGTTATGTCATTCCCATTTAAATTGATTGTAGCCACACCCCAGTCGTCCGGGTGATCACACCGCCATTCATCACGCGCAATATCCTGTGTAATTACAGTTTTGTCTCTGTCATCGCCCTGCAAAATGATATTATGTTTTGAAATAAATAATTTCTCATGGTAGGTTCCCGGCCGGATATGAATGATCCTTGGTGTTGCAGATGAATCCGAAAGACTGTTGACAGCTGTCTGAATGGAAGTAAAGTCTCCCTTACCATTTACATCAACAACAATTGCTTTGGAAGCAACCGTTTTTTTTGATGCAGCACACGACATAATTAAAACTGTAACTATTACTAAAACAATTATGGTGCACCTGTATGGAGAATATAGTTTCATTTTTTATTTCCCGACTGCGCAATGGCCCAACGTACCAGGTCGTGGGCCGCTTTATAGTTTTCAAATTCCAAAGGAAGTTTCCTGCCATCAACATATTCGTTGTACAACCAGGGGTCACCAACTGCAAATACCACGCCTTTACCATACCTGGAAGTAGCAATAATACTTTTACCATCTTTAGCAAGTAATGTCACTGCTGGTTGATTTACCTGTAAAGTGGACAATTCTTTTATGTAAATCTTTTTCGAAGTAGAAAAAAACGATTTTGCAGGTGAAGTATTAATTGCACCCTGTTCATACTGGTTACCGGTAACCATATTGAAGTTGTCTTCATTGAACCTGATTCCAAATCTTGAAGAAAGTAAATTGAAATTTTGCAATTCTGCGTTCCCTGCATCATTGGTCATAAGAATGAGAACACCTCCATTCTTAACCCATGAAACAAGTGTTTCAACATACTTTACATTCATATAGTTGGGTGACGCAGTTTCTTTTTCTGTATCGGGATCAACTATAATAAAAATATCCGCGCCTTTCAAAGCAGAAGTTGAAGGCGCCGTCTCCAGTGTGCCGGTGCGTACACCGTGCATCCTGAATATTTCACCAAGCATGGAAAATCCACTGTTGCTTTTGTCATCCCAGGTATAATGGTAACGCGACATGGCACCGGTAGCATCTTTTTTCCATTCATTGTTGAAATACGTATCAAGTAAAACTGTTTTTCCATTTCCCTTAAAAATGCCGGGGATCAGTTCAATTTCATCAGCGGCAAGAATAAAAGCACCCATTCCTTTGGGATCGTTCACAACAACCGGTTCGCTTAAATAATAAGCATAGCTTCCGTCCCGGTATGGATTTCCACCAAGGCCAGAAACACTTACAGTTCCTTTAAGATTCAATTGAACAGAATCACTTACCAGGAACCTGTTTTTGATTCCTGCATAACCGCTTAAAACATTCCGCAGGTATGTCTGGGGAAGATAACCCATGCGCATTCCTTTCGCGAGTGTATACACAAGCATGCATGATGCTGATGCCTCGGTATAATTGCCCTGTTCATATGGTTTGTCAGCTATGTCGTACCATAATCCGTTTTTAGAATCCTGCACTTTTGATACAGCTTCTGCAAAACGTTGCAGGATATCAACGAGAGAGTCACGTCCGGGATTATTTATTGGGAAATTATCAAGAACATCCACGAGAGCCATTCCATACCACCCCATCGCACGGCCCCATACATTCGGAGAACGCCCGGTAGTTTTATCCGCCCATTTTTGAGAATGACTTTCATCCCATCCATGATATAACAATCCTGTCTTGGGATCCCGTGTATGTTTTTCTGCAAGAATAAATTGCTTCGTTATGTCGTTGAATGCAGTATCGTCGTGAAAGATTCTTGAATACTCTGCGTAAAATGGTTCAGCCATGTATAAACCATCAAGCCACATCTGGGCTGGATAAACTTTTTTATGCCAGAAGCCTCCTTCTGACGTACGTGGATGTGTTTTCAACTGTTCACGCAACATGTCAGCTGCTTTCCTGTATTTTTCTTTTCCCGTAACACGATATAAAAGCAGTAATAATTTACCGTTGTTGAGATGATCCAGGTTGTATTCATCATGTTTATAACCTTTGATGTTCCCGTCTTCGGAAACATAAAAGTCCATGCTCTTCTGAATATAATTAAACCATTTGGGATCACCTGTCGCATTCCAGATGCCTTCTATTCCTTTCAGTATAACTCCCTGGTCATAACTCCATCGGGCAGGTTGACCTGCCTTCATTGAAAATGAATCCGGCCACATTTTCATCGCAGTAGCGGCCAGCTGTTGTGATAGCGGCTGCGCATTAATGCAAGTGGATAATAAAACTGAGATTATAACAATTAAACGTTTCATTTTATAATTTTTGATCAAAGATCATGGAGGATGGCTATAGTACCTGGACCATGATCTATAAAGTTCTCTACGTTTATTTTGGTTTCATTTTGAAAAACAATTTCATTCTACCAAAATCCGCGTAGCGCGTAGCTCACAGCTCGCAGCTTTTTTCACTCCTTCACCGTCACCGCACTTTCCTTCGCCCCATAGTTCACTTCAAATGTTTTTGCAGCCCCTGAATTGCTGGTCCCATTCAGCGTTATACCTGTACTTTTTTCACCAGTCACCTGCAACAAAAGTTCTGCTTTTGGATAACGGATTTTATTCAGTACAATATTCCTGCTGTTATGGATTGTCATCACCGGATTCACCTGGGTTGTGATCAACTGAATATTTCGAAGTGTAATATCAGAACCCTCGGTCATGTCGAGTCCTTCATTTGATTGTATAATCATATTCTCCATCACAATGTGCTGTACATTCATTTCCGGAAGTCCACGAACAAAAATGGCTTTGCGCGCTCCATTGCACACAATACCATTGATGAAAAAATTCCGGAACTGTGGTGTTTCAATTGAAACAGGCAGTGTTTCTACCTTGGGCGGCTCTCTTTTTTCACCGGCAAGCGGCACAGGATCCTGTGCTGCATAATACATATCAAAAAGAATAGCTTCACCAACAATATCTTTCATTACGATGTTCCTGACATAAATATTCTCTACAATACCGCCACGGCCGCGTGTTGTTTTGAACCGCAGGCCGATATCAGTGCCAATGAATGTGCAGTTTTCAACGAAGAGGTTTCTTGCTCCCCCACTCATTTCACTTCCGATAACAAAACCGCCGTGCGCATGATAAACAGTACAATTGCGCACAAGCATATTTTCTGTTGGCATATTTCTTTTCCGGCCTGCTTCATCCCTGCCCGACTTTATACAAATGCCATCATCTCCTACATCAAAAGTGCTTCCTTCTATGAGAACATTTTTGCAGCTTTCAACATCAATACCATCGCCATTTTGCGCATACCAGGGATTCTTTGCATAAACATTTCTTACAGTTAGGTCTTCACACATGAGCGGATGCAGGTTCCATGCCGGCGAATTCTGAAATGTTACGCCTTCAAGCAAAACTTTTCTGCAACCTGTAAGTACAACAAGATTTGGACGCAGAAAGTCTTTGATACTGGCATAAAACTCAGCTGTTTTATCAGGTGTGATCTCACCGGGATTTTTCAGTTTTGATCCGGCAACGTAGTTTTCACTGGGATACCATGTTTTTTTATCTTCACTGACAACACCACCTGAAGCAGCGACGTTTTTCCATTGGGTTTCTGTGAGCTTATCTTTTTTTACAGCTCTCCACACATCGCCGTTTCCGTCAATAATACCAGAACCTGTGATTCCAATATTTACTGCATGAACAGCCCATACAGGGGACTGATTACGCATCTGCGGAATACCTTCCCAATTTGACTGAACGAGTGGATATTGTGATTTATCAGTAGTGAACTGCAATAAAGCATTCTCGGCAAGGTGAAGATTGACATTGCTTTTTAGTTCAACTGGACCTGTAAGCCAAAACCCGGCAGGAATAAGAACAACCCCACCCCCTTTATTGGAACAAGCGGAAATTGCATTATTAATACTTTGCGTATTGAGTGTTATACCATCGGGCTTTGCTCCAAACCGACTTATATTAAAAGTATCTTTTCTGAATACCGGTAACTGAACACGGGGAAGTTTGGGATACTGTGCCGCTGCTGAAATCACTGAAAGAATCAACAAAAGGATTCCAAGGTTTCTTCTAA
>JBJMLW010000229.1:0-6778 GCA_045805105.1 Flavisolibacter sp.
AACGCCCTATGGTAAAGATTTACTGAAACCACTTGCAGATGCATGCAGGAGAAATGGTATCAGGCTGGGATTTTATTATTCGCAGGCGCAGGACTGGAATAATCCGGGTGGAGCAGCTTCAAGAAAACCAGCGAGTGAAGGATGGGCAAATCCAGATTCAGCTGCGATTGATGCTTACACGGCAGCACACAACGGTCACTGGGATCCTGCGCAAACTACAAAAACGATGGCGCAGTATATAGATGATGTTGCCGTGCCACAGGTTCGTGAATTGTTAACTAATTACGGTGACGTTGCTGTATTATGGTGGGACACACCAACAGGAATGACAGATGAATATGCTGAAAAACTGAAATCACTTTTATCTCTTCAGCCAATGATCATTACCAATGACAGGTTGAAACGTCCAAACTTTCCCGGTGATTACAAAACACCTGAACAAAGAATTCCAAACCTGAGTGAACTGGATGGCAAGGATTGGGAAACATGCATGACCATGAATGAAACATGGGGTTATAAAAGCTATGCGCATAACTGGAAGAGCAAGGAAACACTTGTACGCAACCTTATTGATATTGCTTCTAAAGGCGGTAATTATCTTTTGAATGTAGGTCCGAAAGCAGATGGAACTTTTCCGCAGGAAAGCATTGACCTCCTGAAAGGCATTGGTGACTGGATGAAAGTAAATGGAGAATCCATCTATGGAACCAAGGCAAGTCCTTTTGGATTATTTGCATGGGGGCGATGCACAAAAAAAGAAGGACCAAATAATACAATACTCTATTTCTCTGTATTCGACTGGCCAAAGGATGGTAAGCTCCAAATACCATCTCTTACCAATGATGTTGTGAGTATTGAATTACTGGGCAGCCATGCAGACATCAAAGTAAAAAAAGAATCCGGTGGCATCACAATCAAAGGCCCTGAAAAAAGTCCTGATGCGGTTGCAGCAGTTTATAAATTGGTTGTAAAGGGAAAGGTGTTACCGAATCAAACAGCGGCAAAGGACAAAATGAAATCCGGTGAGCTAGATTGAATCTTGGAGACACGGAGTCATGGAGAATCACAGAGATTCATCGTGTAACACTGTGCCCCTGTGACGGGGCCTGCCCTGATGAAAGAAGGGTGGTGAATACGCCTCTATAATTATAACAGATTGCTGAAACATTTTTTCATATACACGCTCGTTAGCTTTTTATTTTTATCTGCATCAGCATCGGATGTAGACGTAACAAAATTTGGTGCGGTTGGTGACAGTATCACTTTGAACTCTGCCGCTATTCAGCGGGCGGTTGATGCATGCAGTTCTTCTGGAGGAGGTAACGTTATTTTCCCTCCCGGAAAATATCTTACAGGAACAATTGAATTAAAAAACAATGTCACTTTGCTTCTGCAGAAACAAGCAGTGATTCTCGGTAGTACCGATGTCAATGATTACAGGAACCTGGATCCTTTTAAGGACGGATTGGGTATTGATGTTGGATGGGCATTGATCGTTGCTGTTGATGCAAAGAACGTCGGCATAAAGGGAGAAGGGATGATTGATGGGCGCGGATCGCAATTAAAAGCACGGCAGATATTGACCGACACCAGACCGGAATCGCAAAGGTGGGGTAGAAGACCTTTCCTGTTGCGGATCGTTCGCTGCAATGGTGTAAAAGTAAAAGGCATCACACTTCAATATGCAGCTGCATGGACATCCCATTATTTCCAGAGTACGAATGTAGAAATTGAGAATGTAAAGATTTTCAGCAGGGGCGTGGCTCATAATGATGGTATTGACATTGATGGCTGTCAGAAAGTGCGTATCACTAAATGTGATATTGTGAGTGGTGATGATGCACTCTGTTTTAAAACGACATCAAGTAAAATGGCGTGCAGGGATATTGACGTAAGTGATATGAGATTGAAAAGCGGACAGGGTGCAATAAAAATGGGAACGGAGTCAATGGCTGGATTTGAAAATATTAAAATCCGGAAGTGTTATATCTACGAAACCAATAACGGGGGAATCAAATTACTAAGTGTAGATGGTGCACACCTGCGGAATATTGAAATTTCCGATATAACCATGGTCCAGATCAAAACACCAATCCTGATCCGGCTGGGTGCAAGACTGAGTGTTTTCCGCAAAGGAAATGATACACAACAAACCATCGGATCACTTGAACATGTAATCATCCGGAATGTAACAGCCCAATCTGCAGACTCTACCCAATTGAAACCTGCATCGGGTGTTTTAATTACGGGCATTCCTGGTCATGATGTTTCAGATATTACATTAGAAAATATTCAGATTGAATTGCCGGGAGGTGGTACTTCAAAAGATGCAAGACAGCAGGTACCGGAAGCAGTGGATCAATATCCGGAAGTAAAAACATTTGGCCCTTTTGTTCCCGCATATGGAATCTGGGCAAGACATGTAAAGAACCTGAATCTCGTAAACATTACATTTAAACTGAAAAATAACGACGAACGTCCTGTGTTTGTTTGTGAAGATGGAAAAGATGTGAAAGTGAAGGGATGGAATATTCCGGATACAAAAATGACTCAGTCGGTTATTCGTCTGGAAAATGTTGAAGGAGCAAAAATTAATAACAATGTGTTTAAAGGTTCCGCGGATGCGTTTGTATTGCTCGAAGGGAAAACAACCGGAGTTGCAATATCCGGAAATGCGACACCTTTAATTAAAGAAAAAACCACGGAGGCACAGGGCCACAGGGTTACACAGTGATCCTCCGTGTTACTCCGTGCACCTGTGCCTCCGTGGTTCAATACACGAATTAAATGAAACCATCTTCAATAATTTTATTCTCTCTTCTCGCTGTATCTCATTCACCTAAGAAACCAGGCGAATGGGTTTACCAGGACAACAAAGGGACGCTTATTTATAAAACATTACCGAAAGGCGATCACATCATGGATTTTTCCTATGCCGGTTATATGGGTGGCGGTATACAGATTCCATCACCACCGGTTAAGGATACAATCTCACCGGTGGGTGGTGATAATTCTGCCTCTATACAAGCTGCTATTGATCTCGTTTCAAAAATGAAACCGGTCAATGGGTTTTGCGGTACAGTGCTTCTCAAACCTGGAACTTATGAATGTGATACACCAATTAACATCAACAGCAGTGGTGTTGTTTTACGGGGCAGCGGTGCTGGTAAAACCATAATTCGTTTAACAGGCAAGCCACATATTGGCATTGTTGTTAAAGGGAATGTTACAATTTTTTCCAGGGGAAACGAAGTTTCAATTTCTGATGACTATGTTCCTTCAGGTACAAATTCATTTCATGTATCTGATGCATCCGGATTTTCAAAAGGTGATTCCATTCAGATCACCAAACCAGTTACAAACGCATGGGTCCACTTCATGAAAATGGACAGTCTTGTCCGGGATGGAAAAAAGCAGACATGGATCAATGGTGTCATTACAACAGAAAGAATTATCAGTAAGATCAGTGGCAACACCATTTATACTGATGTTCCATTAACAGATAATTACGATGCAGCCTACCTTGGAAAAAATAATGTTCGCGTAGTTAAAATTTCAACAACCGGCGAGTTGCACCAGGTTGGTATAGAAGATTTGTCCATCGAGGCGCCAGAACAATCTGTAACAATTAATGACAGTCACCACCGTGCATTTACCATGAGTGGAATTTCTGATGGATGGGCAAAAAACCTTTCCATACTCAACACCGTCAATAGTGTCAGCATAACCGGAAGGCGCATTACGATTGATCACGTAAATATTATTCATACTGTTCCAACAATCGGCGCAGCGAAGCCGGCCGACCTGAATGGAAGCGGACAACAATTGTTATTTAATCAATGTACCATTGTTGGCGACAATCTTTTTTTCTTTGGAACGGGAGCGAAAGTTACAGGACCGGTTGTGTTGTTGAATTGCATTTTTAAAGGAAATGGATGGATCCAGCCACACCAACGCTGGGCAACAGGACTGTTGATTGATGGGTGTTCCGTTCCTGATGGTGGAATTGATTTCATGAACAGGGGAGAAATGGGTTCGGGTCACGGATGGGCCATTGGATGGGCCGTTGCATGGAATTGTTCAGCAAAATCATATTTAAACCAGATGCCACCTGGTGCTGCTAACTGGGTGATTGGTTGCAGAGGAGAAAAACAACAACGCGCCATGCCTTTTGAAACACAACCATTACTGCAGGAAGGAATTTATGATTCGCATGGATCGAAGGTTTCTCCTGAAAGTTTATACCGTGCACAATTGGCAGAGAGGCTGGGAAAAGGCGCCCTGTCCCCCAAAGGGTGAACTTAGATTGATTATTATTTTTGATAATTTACTTTTCTTAGATCTGTTTGCGTAGAAAGGCAGGAACGCAATCCAGCTTGCGCTGGACGCAAAGGTTTCGCAAAGGATCGCAAAATAAAACTAATGAAGTTCTTTGCGCCCCTCGTGTATCCCTTGCGTTCCGACCTATGCGTCGGGATTGCGTTCCTGCCTTTTTACGAAAGAAACAGGAACCCAAAAAAAGACCCCCGGAATAATCCGGGGGTCAGCTAAATATCTCTAGTATCGATTAATACCTGTTCTTATTATAGCTATTGCCGTTGTTGAAACCACCACCGCCTCTGTTACCGAAGCTGTTGTTTTTTGGACGGTCTTCTTTAGGCTTGGCTTCCATTACTTTGATAGTCCTGCCTTCAACTGTTGCTCCATCGAGCTCAGCGATTGCTTTTTTGGATGCTTCTTCATCATTCATTTCAACAAAACCAAAACCACGTGACTGGTTTGTCATTTTGTCCATGATTACTTTGGCTGAAGAAACTTCGCCATACTCTGCAAAAAATTCTCTTAAGTCTTCATCCTGTACGTTGAAGCTTAAGTTTGAAACATAAATGTTCATTCTTTCTTATTAAAATTTAAAAATATCTGAGACGAGGCAAGAAAGTAAGGGAAACTATCAGAGAAGAAAAAACTTAACAGATGAATTGACTCTTAACTATATGCAATGCTCAAATTGACCCGGCGAAGATAGGGGAATCTGAGTGAATGTAAGTGAATAGAATCATAATTCAAGGAAAAGGAATTGGGAATACGGAATTCGTTACGCCCCTGGAAAATATTTTTCATATCAACTATATGAACCAAAAAGATTATCTGTCTTAAATAGATGTCCCCGAATTCCGAATCCCTAATTCCCAATCCCTAATTCCCTTTCCTCCAACTCACCCTCCAGATCACATTTCCCCCATCATCCGCTACCAGCAAGGATCCATCGGTCATCACAAATGTTCCAACGGGGCGGCCATACACTTCATTTTTACTTTCATCAGCAATAAAACCGGTAAGGAAATCTTCCGGTTTTCCCGGTTTACCATTATTGAATGGAACAAAAACAACTTTATAGCCCGAGAATTCCGAACGGTTCCATGATCCATGCTGCCCGATAAAAGCGCCCCCCTGGTATTTTTTAGGAAAAACATTTTTTGTATAAAATGCCAATCCCAGCGACGCAGTATGCGATCCCAGGTCTACATCAGGTACAAGTGTTTTTGCAACAAGATCTGGTCGTTCACCCTTTCTGCGCGGATCTTCATTGGGTCCGAAATACGCGTAAGGCCAACCATAAAACCCACCTTCTTTAACTGAAGTAAGATAATCGGGTACCAGTTCATCACCGAGGTTGTCTCTTTCATTTACAGCAGTCCATAAAGTATGTGTAACTGGTTCCCAGTCGAGACCAACCGGATTGCGGATACCGCTTGCAAAAATCCTTTCACCTGTTCCATCAGGATTAATTTCAAGTATACAGGCTCTCCGTGCTTCGTGTTCGATACCATGTTCGGCAACATTTGATCCTGAACCAACCGTTATATAAAGTTTCGAACCATCTGCATTGGGAAGAATATTTCTTGTCCAGTGATTATTATATCCTCCGGCAGGCAGGTCAAGAATTTTTTCAGCTTTCTCGGTTATTTCCATCTGACCTGCGTGATACGGATAACGGTAAATGCCATCCGTATTTCCTACATAAAACCAGTTATTCAACACCAGCATGCCGAGCGGCTGGTTCAGATCCTTAAGAAATGTCTCCCTGATATCCGGTTGCCCATCGCCGTTAGTATCCCTGAAAAGAATAATATCATTCGCGCTTTTCTTTCGGTTGGTCTGCGACTCCGATACCAGGAGGTCGCCGTTGGGTGTTACATAAAACCATCGTGGACTATTCAGCTTATCAGCATACTTTGTAACAACAAAACCATTTGGTGCCTTTGGCATTTGTGCACCTGGCCATCCGATCACCTTGCTGTTTTTCCTTGCATCGGGTGTTGCATACGGTAGTGGGAGAGTAGAAGCAGCTGCAGATGTGTTGTTGGTGATTTTCTTTTGCGTTCCACAGTGTGCAAATACCAACAATGTGACAGATGCAATTATGTATGATGACACTCTTTTCATGAATTATGCTCAATTTATAAATGATACCGGCGATTAAGAAAAATCTAAAATCAAAAATTAAAAATCAAAAAAATCGTATTCAAACCCCCACTTCATCATTCAACATTCACGATTCATCATTTAGCATTTAACATTTAACATTTATCATTTATCATTTCCTCATCTTCTCTTCGTAAGATCCACTAGCACATCCTTTGCCCTGATCATTTCCGCACCCGCCATGAGAAATGCCCCCAATCCGTGAGTGTCGTTCAACTCCTTTGGACGATTGTAATAATAACTGATGTCTTCTTCAACTGATGTGCCGACACATATATCCGGTATCTCTCCA
>JBJMLW010000230.1:0-2973 GCA_045805105.1 Flavisolibacter sp.
TCATCGCCGTCGAGGCCCGTGAAAGAAGCCTGCAGGAGGTTGACAATAATCCATCCAACGATAAAATACAATAAGACCCTGTTGTCTGTTTCTTTCGTTGCAGTGGGTCGCATTCTTTCTGAATTATAGTTTAATTATTTTGGCAAGCATCAGCGTATCCAGTGTTTCATTTCTCGTTGCGGGATTCAAAAATTGCATCTTCACTGTGGTTACATTATAGTCGACATGACTGACCACGGCTTTTACGTCAAAACCATCCTTTTTTAATTCATGTACATGTTTGGTCGACAAAAGAAAATATTTATCGCTGTTGCCGTTGTAGGCGGCCGGAAAGTTTTCAATACCTATTACAGCATGATTATGTTTTCTGTAAAAATCAAAACTATGCGCATCCGATTCTATCAATACAATCTGATCATCCGGAATATTTATTCCCTGATGTTCCATCTGGGCCGCCAGTTCGTTGCCACCCTGGTATCTCAATAAAGAAGGAAAAAAATTATAGTTCATGAAGAAATTCAAAACGAGTGAAAGTCCCACAGTGATGTAAAGAATTTTAACTGCTTTATTGCTATTTCTTCTTACAAGAATAAATGCCAAAATCAAAAGAAGCAAGGTTCCAAAAATCCACACAAAAAAATTCTGTGGCGGAAAGAAATAGTAGTTCAGGGCTATTGCAACCGGGATCACAAGCGCAGCAAAAACAAGCTGGAAAGGATAGAAGAAACGTATTCCTTTCCTGAATGAAAGAACATATCGGAGATACGGTGCTGTGAACAATGCTGCCAGCGGAAGAAGCATGATTATATAGTGGGGCATTTTAAATTTCGAAAACGAAATGGTGAAAAGCAGGAAAGCAAATGCGAGAGCTGCAAAATTAAATGGATGCCTCCATTTTTTCCGGCCGAGCATTCTTCTAAACCAGTAGACAAGTGCCATCAATGCAAAAACGCACCATGGAAAGAACGCCCACAAAAATGTGTGATAAAGAAAAAAATAATCGCTGTTACGGCCTTTCCGGCCCTGGTCAAAACCCTGTGACCTTTCAAACAGCTGGTCCCATAAAATAAAACGGATGCCGGATCTG
Source organism: Flavisolibacter sp. (assembly GCA_045805105.1). Lineage (GTDB taxonomy): Bacteria > Bacteroidota > Bacteroidia > Chitinophagales > Chitinophagaceae > Flavisolibacter. The sequence goes on from JBJMLW010000230.1 coordinate 1,088, forward strand.
TTTGCTTTTCCCCGAATGATTTTCTCCGGATGAAGATCATATTGAACATAGTACGCATAGAGTACCGGTGAAATAAAGAGAATGAATAAAGGAATGAACAACCATGTTTTCACAGAAGCAAAAACATTCCACTTTTTTTGAAGGAGGATGTAAAAAAATAAAGAGATAAAAATAACAACTGGTCCTATCCACCCTTTGGTTGAAAATGCAATGGCAGCACCCAAGGCTCCCAGCAGCAGGTTTATAAATTTTCGATGATCAACATACACTACCAATTGCCAGAGACCGAAAATGATTGATGCAGTGAGTGGTGTTTCCATGCGCGCATCCATAACGGAAAGAACAAAAGCTTGCGCGGTGGCGAGCATTATCGCGGCAATTTTTGCTGTTGTTCTATTTGATAAATGACGTGCAAGTTTATATGTGCTCCAGATGGATACAAGCGAATAGATCACTGCAGGCAACCGGTCGGCAAAACTGTTTACACCAAATATTTTAAAACTGACAAGTGAACTCCAGAATAGAAAATGCGGTTTATCAAGATAATCTGAACCCCTGTCAACAAGACTGAGATAATCGTTATGTTCATACATGTGCAGGGCGATATTAGCATGATGGGCTGCATCTTTATCCATCAATGGAAAAAACAAAACACCGGCATAAACAAAGACGCAGAACAATCCGAGGACATACTGAATAGGTTCACTCTTTTCAAGATCGATGGAATATTTTCTCAGCATAATTCGAAAGAGTCAAAACTAGAGAAGAACGGTCATTTTCTGTCTTTTACAGGTATAACAAGTTTCAACCCCGACCAGACACTATCAATGGCGCAGACCTTGATATCGACAAGTCCGTTGTGTAAAGCGATAGCCCTGATCACATCTTCGGTTATATCAGTAGGAAGTTTTGAAGTCTTTTTTGGCCAGGATATCCAGATCATACCATTTTGCTGAATGCTGTCTTTTAATTTCTGGATCTCATCAGAGAGTTGTTTAGCGTCTTTAACAAAATAATGGATAAGATCAAGTTTTGTTTTCAGGTTATGAACAATGTCAACATCGGGAGGCATATCCGCAAAAAGACTATAGTAGTGGTCCGGCTCATTCATAACCGATATCCTGAATCCATCTTTGATACCGAGTTTTTTAGCAAGGGGTGTACCTGAATAACCAGATGAGGGCATCGTTAAAAGTATAAAAACTTCACCATGATTGAAAAAGAGAAAGAACCCGGATTGTTATGATGTGTAAGATGAATTAAGATGTATTGGTTACGTCATTCAGTGGTAATCATAACAAACATAATAATTAGCGTCCTTCTCTGATCATCACAATCCCAGTTGCGCACTGATCTCCAGCATGCGGTCCAAAGAACGTTTTGCCTGGATCCTTAGTTCTTCATCCATGATGATCTCGGGCTGTTCATATTCCATGCAGAGGTAAATCTTCTCGAGTGTATTTCTTTTCATATGCGGACAATCGTTGCATGCACAGGCATTGTCAGGTGGGGCGGGAATAAAAGTTTTTTCAGGAGATTGTTTCACCATCTGGTGCAGTATTCCTGCTTCGGTGGCTACGATAAATTCTTTATGCGGTGTATTCCTTGTGTAAGCAAGCAGTTGTGTTGTTGAACCAATAAAATCCGAAACGCGCAAAACAGGGTCTTCACATTCCGGGTGAGCAATCAGTTTAGCATCTGGATGTCGTAGTTTGAGCCTTGTTATTTTTTCCAGGCTGAATATCTCGTGCACCATACAGGCACCATTCCATAACAACATGTTTCTTCCAGTTACCTTGTTTACCCAGGCGCCAAGGTTTTTATCGGGAGCAAAAATGATCTTCTGGTCTGCGGGAAGACTGTCAACAATCGCTTTGGCATTAGAA
>JBJMLW010000231.1:0-3145 GCA_045805105.1 Flavisolibacter sp.
TGAAAGGCTTAAAGTCAAAAAACGGAACTTTTTTTGATGACCACCAATTCTTATTGATTAAATTTTTATGATATTAATGAGCTTGACTGTTTTGTAGAGTAATTACTTTTCGACTGGGATTTTTCTGGTGTTTTTCTGATGTTTTTCCGATAGCTTTTGCATTCGTGCAAATTATCTTTGTCTATCGGTACCATTTTATTAAGCGGACGGCACAACGGATAAATTAGCTGAACAGCCTGGCTGTTGCATGAATGAAATAGAAATGTTCTGACATCAGTAACACTTGCTATCTCATTCTCACAATAGTACAAATTTATGGTGGTTGGCGGCGGGGGAGGGGAGGGCCCGTTGACGGCGGAAGTCAGGAAGGAAAGTTGGTATCAAAAAAATTTAGAATAATTTTTGATCAACATATCAATTTGACTTTTCTGGTCAATTTAAACTACACTTTAATTGTGTCATTCTCTTAGTTAGCTTTTTACACTGTTTCAACATTTTTAGAAGTTACCAGGTAACTTTCTAAACCATATAAACCTGCCAGTAACCCACCCTTTTATTTTTCTATTAATGCAGTTTTATTCTCACCTTTTTCAAGCAGCTCATTGATGCACTTCCTTATCCAGTAAACAGTATTCGATGCCAGTCCGGATGTATGAAAATATACTTTACGTTCCTGGTCAATTACAACGTGCGTTGGGTATGACATAATTCTATACTGGTTGGCAAGGAAACGGCCATTGTCAATAATCAAATAATTAAACGGGAGTTTTTTTATAAAATCCTGAATACTTGCTTTATTGTCGAGACCAATAGCTATGAAGACTACTTTATCATTTGTTTTGAAACTGTCTACAAGGTTATTGAGGTCGGGGATTTCCATCCTGCATGGGTGACAGTCGATAAACCAGAAATTCAAAACAATAATTTTTCCCTCGAGCGCTTTAATATCTATTTTATTGCCATTAATATCTGTTGTTTTAAATGAACTGAATTTTTCACCTGTTTTAAAATAAGCACTTTCTTTTGGCCTTGGCATTTTTGAAAGTCGCTGTGCTTTTTGGTCTTCACTCAACCTGTAAATAATGAATTCAGTGTTAGGGTTTGATGGCTCAACCGGTTTGATTGAATAACCCTGGAACATGAGTGGTTTCCAGACATCGGCAGGGTATACAGTACCTGAAGAATCTTTTACAACCGAATTATCAGTCAGTTTTGAAATTTTTTGCTGAGCACGGGCGATAGGTGTAATTGAAAACAACAAAAAGAAAACAACAAAGGCTTTCATAAACAGGTTTTCACAAAAATATTGAAGTTCAGCACACTGCAAAGGGTGCCTTAAGCGTAAATTTGTACTCAATAAAAATTATGGCAGAACAGCTATATCAAGAGGTTTTCCAGCGAAAGATGGACGAGGAAGTTCGTATCGAACCGAAGGACTGGATGCCGGAAAAATACAGGCAAACACTGATCCGCCAGATCAGCCAGCATGCCCATTCAGAAATTGTAGGCATGCTGCCCGAAGGAAATTGGATCAGTCGTGCACCCACACTGAAACGAAAACAGATCCTGATCGCCAAGGTTCAGGATGAAGCGGGACATGGGTTATACCTCTATTCAGCAGCAGAAACTTTGGGAATTACCCGTGATGAAATGATTGAACAACTGCATAGCGGTAAGGCCAAATATTCTTCCATTTTTAATTATCCAACACTCACATGGGCCGATATGGGTGCGATCGGATGGCTGGTTGACGGAGCTGCCATCATGAACCAGGTTCCATTGTGCCGCTGTTCCTACGGCCCTTACAGCCGTGCGATGATCCGTGTTTGCAAAGAAGAAAGCTTTCATCAGCGGCAGGGATTTGAAATTCTTCTTGTATTGAGTAAAGGTTCTGAAGAACAGAAAGCTATGTGCCAGGATGCTATTAATCGCTGGTGGTGGCCGAGCATCATGATGTTTGGTCCGCATGATAGTGAATCAATGCATAGTGAACAAAGCATGAAGTGGAAGATCAAACGCTTCAGCAATGATGAATTGCGTCAGCGTTTCATTGATATGACAGCAGAACAGGCAAAACTTTTAGGAATGACGCTTCCGGATCCTGACCTGAAATGGAATGAAGAAAGAATGCATTTTGATTTTGGAAAGATAAACTGGGAGGAATTCTGGAATGTGGTAAATGGCAACGGACCCTGTAACCGGGAGCGTCTGCAGGCAAGGAAAAAAGCATGGGAAGATGGAGCCTGGGTAAGAGAAGCAGCGAAGGTGCATGCAGAAAAAAGAGCAGGGAAGATAACAGAACAGGAAGCAGCATAATTTCTGATTAATCATTAATAAGCAATTCTCAATATTCCACACCCAACATTCTGAGCTGTTGCTTTAAATGGAAGATTCATTATGAAACCTAGAAAATATTATTACGGCGATTATGGTGATAAGGAGCCTTCAGCAGCAAACACAGATCAGCATTTATCCGCCAAAGGCGAATGGCCACTATGGGAAGTTTTTATCAGAAGCAAACAGGGCCTTGATCACAAGCATGTAGGATCCTTACACGCTGCTGATGCTCAGATGGCAGTTGAAAATGCACGGGATGTATACACACGCAGACAGGAAGGTGTCAGTATCTGGGTTGTAGAAAGTAAATACATCCATGCTTCCAACCCGGATGAAGCCGCAAGTTTTTATGAACCATCCAATGACAAGGTATACAGGCATCCAACGTTTTATGACTTGCCGGAGGAGATTAATCATATGTAGCTGTATGTTGAGAAGGGATTGGAATTGGGAATTAGGAATTCGGCCTTAAGTGCTTTCCTGTATTAAAAAATAGAATAAATATGTCAATTTATAAGTCCAGCCAAAGTTTTTTTCACCTTAAACTCCGGTGTATTCCTTTTAGTCATGTAAAGTAAAGAGGTGAATTTTGTGGTATCAATCATGCAATCAATACCACGTTATAAAGGATTCAAAGACCTGGAATGCTGGCAACAGGCAAGGGAATTGCGAAAAAATATTTCCGGGTTGGTTAAAAAATTTTCGAAAGATGAAAAATATATGCTTGTTGCTCAGTTGATCAGGTCCAGCAGATCCATAACAAATATCATTAGCGAAGGTTATTGAAGATTCACATATCAGGATACAA
>JBJMLW010000232.1:0-5020 GCA_045805105.1 Flavisolibacter sp.
AATTTTATGTTGTCGGACTTTCTCTCGGTGGTATGATCGCTACTGAAATAGCGCGGTTTATGAAACCTGAAAAAACATTTTTGATTTCAAGTATCCCGGTGATTGATTTTCTTCCATGGTATTACAAGCTTGCGAGAATTATAAATCTTCAAAAATGGTTACCCATTTCAATGATCAAACATGCAGCATGGATAAAAAGAATTTTTTCTCCTGAAACATCGGAAGATAAAAGCATGCTTAGAAAAATGATTCGTGATTGTGATCCTTCTTTTATCCGCTGGGGCCTTCATGCCATTTTATACTGGAAAAACAAAACCATACCGGACAATCTTGTAATGATTCATGGTACAGCTGACAGAATTCTTCCAATCAAAAACACAAGGCCCACACATGCAATCAAAGGAGGGGGTCATTTGATGGTATTAAACCGTGCAGAAGAGATAAATCAGATTTTACATTCTTTATTAAAATAGCAGGTACGGGTACGGATTTGATATTTCATACTTAAATATTTTACCAACCGGCAACCTTACCTAGCTGCCAGTAACGAGCAAAACCTGTATAGTATCAGGCGTTTGTTGTTTCAATAAAATTTTTGCATCCATTACAAGCTGGTCGAGTAACTGCTGGGTATAATGACGGATAGTTAAAAGGTGCAGATTCCTGGTTATTGTAACATCAAAATGTTCGGCCGCTTTCAGTGCAAGTGTTTCAACTTTTTCAGGATGATCATCAATTACACACAGCACACTGATGGCTGCATTCTGAGTCAGGTTTGGTTTAAACTTGAGCGATTCGAAGATCTGGTAAATTTCTGCAGTGAGCCCTTCACCTACAAAAGAAAAATCTTTTGATTTCAATTCCATCAGAACCTGCCTGTCCTTGTACACAATAATAGGAGGAAGGTGGTGTATCTGTTTGCTATGGATACATGTTCCTTCCTCATTGGGGTGAAGAAAAGAACGTACATAAAGCGGAATATTTTTATTTTGGAGCGGCTTGATCGTTTTTGGATGAATCACCTGTGCGCCATAATAAGCCATTTCTATAACCTCGAGATAATTCAGTTCACGGATCCATCTGGCTTCACTGTATAGTTTCGGATCTGCATTCATTACACCCTGCACATCTTTCCATATTGTTTGTTCAGTAGCATTTAAAAGGTTTGCAAAAACCGCAGCGGTGTAATCACTTCCTTCACGCCCGAGTGTTGTGCTTTCATTTTCATCTGTTGCTCCAATGAAGCCCTGTGTCAGAATCATATTGGAACCCGTTAATAAAGGAGCGATGGATTCATTTACCTTTTCTGCTGTTACTTTCCAATCAATAACAGCATCACGGAAAGTATCGTCGGTACGGATAACATCTCTTACATCTATCCATGTATTTTTTATTCCATTATCATTGAGATACCAGCTCACAATTGCAGTAGATAATAATTCACCAACACAAACCACCTGGTCATAATAGTAATCATAGTCACGTACAGGACGGTCGTGCAGAAGCCACTCCACCTCAGTAAAAAAATCTTTTAATATGGTTTCACAAACAGATCGTGAAGGTGCTGAATCCGATAATTGAAGAATCAGGCCGATGTGATTTTTTTTGATTTCTTCAAACAAATGCAATGCGGATTCTTTGTCCCTGGTGAAAAACGCTTCAACAACTTTTTCAAGTGCATTTGTTGTTTTACCCATGGCTGATACAACAACAAGGAGCTTGTCATTTCCATAATTTTTCAGAATGCCTGTAACATTCCTGATCCTTTCAGCTGTGCTCACCGATGCACCACCAAATTTGAAAACTTTCATAGGCGCAAAGAAAGGCAACAATAGAACAATTGAACAATAGAATAAAAGAACATTAGAACTTTTGAAGTCAAAGCCAGATTTTTAAATAAGTATTGTTTTTTTTCTTCTATTGTTCAATTGTTCCATTGTTCTTCTGTTCTATTGTTCCCTCTCTCCCTTACTTTTGTCTTTCATAAAACGCCACACATGAGTCCTATCAACAGGCAGATTCTTACACTTGATGAATTTACCATACAGCAGCTACGCCAGTTTCCACAGGCAACGGGTGAACTGAGTAGCCTGCTTCGTGATATAGGACTTGCAGCCAAACGTGTTAATGTAGAGGTAAATAAGGCAGGTCTTGTTGATATTCTGGGTGATGCCGGCAGTATCAATGTTCAGGGAGAAGACGTGAAGAAACTGGATGTTTTTGCAAACAATCAGTTCATGGGTGTATTGCAGCATGGAATCAGTTGTGCAGGGATCGCCAGTGAAGAACTCGATGATTTTGTTGCCTTTGAGGATGAAGTAAGTAAAAATTCAAAATATGTATGCCTTTTTGATCCACTTGATGGAAGCGGTAACATAGACGTAAATGTTTCCATTGGTACCATTTTTTGCATTTATCGCCGCGTATCTGACAGAGGTACCAAGGTTATCCGTGAAGATTTTCTTCAGCAGGGCAGGAACCAGGTAGCAGCAGGATATATTGTTTATGGTTCATCAACCATGCTTGTTTATGCTACACGCAGGGGCGTTAATGGATTTACTCTTGACCAGAGCATCGGTGAATTCTGCCTGAGTCACCCGGATATTAAATGTCCACCAACAGGAAATATTTATTCTGTAAATCATGGACATTTTTTCAGGTACGACGAAGGTGTGAGAAAGTATATCAACCTGTGTCAGAATAAAACAAAAGATAACGGCGGTCCTTATACGCAGCGTTATATTGGCAGTATGGTATCGGATGTACATCGCAACCTGATCAAAGGAGGAATTTTTATGTATCCGGGAACCACAGATAAACCAAAAGGCAAACTCCGGCTGTTATACGAATGCAATCCATTCGCATTCATTGTTGAAACTGCAGGTGGCAGGGCAATCAACGGCAAGCAGTCAATACTGGATGTAAAGCCATCAGAACTCCACCAGAGAACACCTTTTTTTGTGGGAAGCATTAACATGATGCACGAACTGGAAGACTGCATGCGCATAAACATGGAAACAGTAAAATGAATCATACAATTATATCAGTAAATGACCTTGTAAAGAATTACGACAGTTTTGAAGCTGTGAAAGGGATCAGCTTCGAAGTATATGAGGGAGAAATATTTGGTCTGCTCGGACCCAATGGTGCTGGAAAATCCACAACCCTGGAGATCATTGAAACACTTCGTGAAAAAACCAGCGGGAAAATTATAGTTGATGATATCGACCTGGATAAAGATCCTCAGGAAATAAAAAAAATCATCGGGGTTCAATTGCAGACAAGCGGATATTATCCAGGACTGAACCTTATTGAACTGATTGACCTCTTTGCAGGACTGTACAACAGGAAAGTGAATGCTATGGAACTCCTGGAAATGGTGAACCTAAGAGATAAGTCACGATCAAAAGTAAAAGAACTTAGCGGCGGGCAGAAACAAAGATTTTCCATTGCCACAACACTCATTAATGATCCCAAAATAATTTTCCTGGATGAACCCACCACCGGCCTTGACCCGCAGGCAAGACGGAACCTATGGGACCTGGTAAAGCAGATACAGGGAAGGGGAACTACCGTGATCATCACAACACATTACATGGATGAAGCCGAATACCTTTGCGACAGAGTAGCGATCATCGATTCAGGAAAAATCGTTGCAATGGCCACACCAGATAGATTGATCGATGACCTTGTAGCCACCGGATTTGAAAGGCCAAAAGAAGTTAAACAGGCTAATCTTGAAGACGTTTTTATTCACCTGACCGGGCATTCGCTCCGGGAAGCTTAATCATACATTATGGGTTTACATGACAAACTTAAAAGTCACCAAGACGACAGGATCAATACAGAAAAAAAAACCGGTGCTGACTTCATGGCAACTAATAAATCAAAACCTGGAATTATTGAAATGCCAAATGGAATTCAATACCAGGTAATAAAAGAAGGCAGCGGACCAAAACCAAAGCCAGGCAGTACCATCAAGGCACATTACAGAGGAAGTCTTATAAACGGAAAAGAATTTGATAGTTCTTATTCGAGGAACCAGCCATTTACTGCACCATTGAATGCTTTAATACAGGGCTGGCAGATTATGATTCCGATGATGCCACTGGGAAGCACGTGGCGATTGTGGATACCTTCAGATCTTGCCTATGGCGATCGCGGTGCAGGGGGCGCCATTCCCGGCGGAGCAACCCTACAGTTTGACATAGAACTTCTTGAAATAAAAGACTGACCATGGCTGAAGATCTTCGATATCCCATCGGAAAATATATCCCACAGGAATATTCAGACCAACTGCGCGATGAATGGCTTTCAAATATAAAATATCTGCCAGACGCCATCGAAAATGCCATACTGAATCTCGATGAAGAACAATTGCAAACACCTTACAGGGAAGGCGGATGGACGGTTCATCAGCTGGTACACCATATAGCAGACAGCCATATGAATGCCTATATCCGTTTTAAATTGGGGTATACAGAAAACAATCCCACTATTCGTCCATATGATGAAAAGTCATGGGCCTTGCTGCCCGATTCCACCAACCTGCCTGTAAATATTTCAATTACCTTATTATTTACGTTACACAAACGCTGGCATGAATTTCTCAAAAATTTTAAAAATGAAGACTGGATGAAAACAGTGTATCATCCTGAACACAAAAAAGAATTCACCTTGTGGCAGCTTCTTGGTCTTTATTCATGGCATTCCCGTCATCATACCGCGCACATAACAGAACTAAGGAAAAGAAAAGGTTGGGGGTGAGGGAGATGGAATATCACTGCAGGTTGGCGGGGAATAATGAATATCGAATAACGAATATCGAATAACGAATATCGAACATAGAACGTGTAGCTATTTGCCAGCGGCAAATATGTAATTGATAACGAAACCTGTAACTATTTGCCACTGGCAAATATGATTGATAACGAAACCTGTAACTATTTGCCACTGGCAAATATGATTGATAACGAAACCTGTAACTATTTGCCACTGGCAAATATGATTGATAACGAAA
>JBJMLW010000233.1:0-2601 GCA_045805105.1 Flavisolibacter sp.
GAAAAAGAAAGAAAGCTTCATGCAGATGATCTCATGATTTGCAACATTCGCGAACCTATGTGTATTGCAGGTGTATTTGGAGGTTTGTATAGCGGGGTAACTCAAAAAACAACAAGCATTTTTCTTGAAAGCGCCTGGTTTGACCCTGTTTCAATTCGTAAGACTTCTTTTCGTCATGGACTCAGAACGGATGCAGCTACCAGGTTTGAAAAGGGAACAGATATTTCGCAAACTGTATTGGTTTTGAAAAGAGCCGCCTCGATGATAAAAAAAATTACCGGCGGGATGATTGCATCTGAAGTGGTTGATGAATATGTAAATGAACAACCAAAGACCACGGTGAGTTTAACATTCAACTATCTGAAAAAGCTAAGTGGAAAAAAATATGATGAGAACGAAGTTCAAAAGATATTAGGAAGTCTTGGCTTTAATGTCAAATCTTCCTCGAAGGATTCTATAGACCTTGAAGTACCTTATCATAAACCGGATGTATCACTTCCTGCAGACGTGGTGGAAGAAATATTACGGATTGATGGTTTGGATAATATTGATATTCCTACTTCAGTAAGAATGTCACCATCCCTTGAAGAAAATTACAAGGGTGAACTGACCAGGGAAAAAATTTCACAGGTTCTTACCGGACTTTCCTTTTCAGAAATACTGACGAATTCAATAACTAATTCTGCTCTTGTACCTGAAAGACAGCAACAGACTGCTGTGAAAATGTTGAATAGCCTGAGCAGTGAACTGAATATTTTACGTCCCACAATGGTTCCAACTGCACTGGATGTAATTTCTTTTAACCTGAACAGGAAAAATAATGACTTGAAATTTTATGAATTCGGGAAAACCTATTCATCAGACAAAGCGGGTATCTATCAGGAAAAGGAACACCTTTGTTTATATGTAACAGGACAGGCTACACCAACCGGGTGGAAAGGCAAAGGAATACCCTCAGATATTTTTTATATCAAAGGCCTGGTGGAAACTCTCCTCGTTCAACTTGGCATTAAGCATCCAGTATTCCAGGAATCGGATTCAGATGAATTCTTTCCCTGCTTAGCCCTTTCATATAAAAGAAATAATATTGGACAGATTGGAAAAGTGAAACCAGATATCACGTCAAGGTTTGACATCAGGCAACATGTTTTTATAGCTGATTTATATTGGGAAGAATTAATTACCCTTTCATCAGGGCCTGTGAAGTTCCGGGAAATAGCAAAATTCCAATCGGTGGAAAGAGACCTTGCTGTAATAGTACCGGATGGGTTAAAATACGAAAAGATAACATCCGCAATATCCGGTCTCCGCCTGGAGAAACTTCGCGAAGTAAAATTATTTGACATATTTGAAAGTGAAAAGCTCGGTGCCGGAAAAAAATCTCTGGCAATCAATCTCAGTTTCCTCGATGAAGAAAAAACCCTGACAGATAAAGAAATTGATGCGTGGATGAACCGGATCATGGTTATCTTAGAGAAAGAACTCGGCGCAGAAATCCGTAAATAATGTCTCTAGACTATCAATTTAATACGATCAATGAAAAGCTTCAGATGCTGCTGAAGCAATACAATCGTCTTCAGAAAGAAAATGAACGGCTGAAAGATGAACTCGTACAGGCAAAACAGATTGAAATGCATTCCAGGCAGCAACTCGAAAATTTTCAGCAACAGGTAAGTATTCTCAAGGTCACATCGGGTGACATGAATGATCGTGATAAAAAGGATTTTGAAAAAAAGATCAACCAGTACCTGAAAGAGATTGATAAATGTATTTCTTTTTTAAGCCAATAATAACGTGAATCGTCAATCGTGAATATGAGTTTCATTTAATTCTAACAATCGTTAGAATGCGAATATGGAAGAACTGCAACATTCACGATTGATGATTCACGATTGACGATTCAGGATTCACAATTGACCTCACACAACTTACAACGGCAAACTATGAGCGAACATCTCATCCCACTGAACCTTGTAATCGGCGATCGTACTTACCGGGTAAGGATCAAACCTGTTGACGAAGAAGTTGTACGTAAAACAGTTAAAACGATCAATGACAAACTCGTAGAATTCAAAACTCAGTTTGCGGGCAAGGACATGCAGGATTATATTGCTATGGTACTTGTGTGGTTTGCCACGGATCAGAATGCAGCCATTTCAAATAAAGTAAATCTTGATAATGTTAGCAGCAGGCTGCAAACGCTGGAAAAAATGATTGATGCAGTGCTGGAATAGGCCAAAAAAAAGAGGAAAACGGGTAGCATACCCTCTTTCCTCCTTCTCTTTCTCTATTTCCCTAAGCTATTTCACAAGAACTTCACCAAGCTTTGTATCCAGTTCGTCACCACTCAAATTCTTTGCTATGATCTTTCCGGAAGGATCAACAAGGATGTTCTGCGGAATGGCACGGATACCATATTGCTTCGCTACTTCATTGTCCCAGAATTTCAGATCGCTTACATGATTCCATGTAAGACCATCATCATGTATGGCTTTCATCCATTTGTCCTGTGCATTAGGCCGGTCAAGAGAAACACCTACGATAGTAAAATTTTTATTACTGTATTTATTGAAAGTCTTTACAACATTTGGATTTTCAACC
>JBJMLW010000234.1:0-2210 GCA_045805105.1 Flavisolibacter sp.
TGACGGTCTTCGCGCCCTGGTGCGGGCCCTCACTGTACTGCGGATCCGGATCGTCGGTCCACCAGTTGGGGTAGCGGAGAGACGGATGGAGAGCCTGCCCGGGCGCCGCGTTCCTTGACGTGAGCGCACCGCGCTGGCCATCGAGCCCGGGATGGTTGCTGGCGATACGGTAGGTCCAGGTTTTTGCTTCCTTCGGCATATGAATAAAATCCTTCTCCCGTTTTAACTCCCAGCTTTTTCGCGGTCACCATATTTACCAGTAGCGGGCAGGGAGCATATTTTGGATTGCCGAAGCCCTCATGCAAAACATTCAGGATACTCAGGCATACATCGAGTCCAATAAAATCAGCAAGTTGCAATGGTCCCATAGGATGAGCCATTCCAAGTTTCATTACGGTATCAATTTCATTCACACCGGCAACCCCCTCATAAAAACTGTAAATGGCTTCATTGATCATAGGCATCAAAATGCGGTTGGCAATAAAACCAGGATAGTCATTGACGATGCATGGTATTTTATCAAGTTGTTCGCTCAGTGAAAAAATTGCATCTGTAACTTTTTTTGCTGTGGCATAGCCGTTAATAATTTCTACCAGTTTCATTACAGGTACAGGATTCATGAAGTGCATGCCGATCACCTGTTCAGGCCTTGATGTTACAGAAGCGATCTTTGTTATTGAAATAGATGAAGTGTTCGAGGCAAGAATGCAACCGGGTGGTGCATATTCATCAAGCTGTTTGAATATTTCCAGCTTCAGCTGGATGTTTTCTGTTGCTGCTTCTACAACAAGGTCCGCATTTTTCGCTCCTGAGGCCAGTGATGTATTTGTAGTTATATTTTTTAGTGCAGATTCCTTTGCTGATGCTGGTATGGTTCCTTTGCTCACCTGGCGGTCAAAATTTTTTGTGATAGTAGCCAATGCCTTGTTCAGCTGATCCTGTGAAACATCTGTTAGTGTAACGTGGAAACCCTTCTGTGAAAAAACATGCGCAATACCATTGCCCATTGTACCTGCACCAATAACGCAAATATTTTTCATGGCTGCAAAGCTAAAGGAAAGCTCCGAGCTGCGAGCTACCAGCTGCGAGTTTCGACTAATTACTAGTTGAATGTTTTATATTGGAAATATTATTATAACGTTCTAGCTCGTGGCTCACAGCTTTTTTTACTAGTATTGTTTCTTCTTATAATCTCCTCTCTTCCATGCCTGGATAAATTCTGACCAAGCGGCGGGATTGAAAATGTTCATTGGAGGAATCTGTCCCTGGTAAGATGCTTTTGTAGCAATTTTATTCAACTGAAGGCTGGTGGCAGCAGATGCATCACCTGGTGTTGACTGCATCAGTGCTCTTCTTTTGGCGGCACTATTATTTTGCCTGGCGATTTCAATATCATCATCAGGAACTTTTGTATTTGCAAAATCTCTTTCAAACTGTTCTGGTGTTGGCCTGGGCCTGATAATGGTTGCAGGTAAATAAAATGTGTCTTCAACCATTAACTGCACCATACTGTATTGATGTCCTTCAATGTCTCTTGGAATAGTAACTCTTTTTGTTTTATAACTAACGTGGCTGAATTCAATTTCATCGCCTTTAAGAACAACAATTGAAAATACACCCTGGTAGTTGGTAATTGTACCGCGGTTGGAACCTTTGATGGTAACACTGACTGCTTCAATACCTTTAAGACTGTCTGCTGTCATCACAATACCATAAAGCTGTACTACAGAATCCTTTACAGTTTCGAACTGGGCATTTGAATTTTTTGTGATAAAACAGCATGCAACAAGCAGAAACAGTACAATTTTTTTCATCAGTTTTCAAAATTAACCGCAACATCCTGAATACAGGAATCCCGTTGAAATTTTACGGTTAACTTTGCGGATTCATTAACAATATTATGACGCAAGTTGATGTGCTGAAGGCATTGGGCACGGTTCAGGAACCGGATCTGGGGAAAGACCTGGTGACATTGAATATGATCCGTGACCTTTTGGTTGATAATAACAGGGTGACTTTTACTGTGGTTCTCACCACACCCGCTTGTCCACTCAAGGAACTGATAAAGAATGATTGTATTAAAGCCATTCGTCAACTGAATGCCGAAGCTGAAGTGTCTGTTCAGTTTACTTCGAGCACAACTACCATCAGGGCAGATAAAAGTTCTGTTTTACCAGGTGTGAAAAATATTATTGCCGTGGTAAGTGGAA
>JBJMLW010000235.1:0-12274 GCA_045805105.1 Flavisolibacter sp.
ACTGCTACATGAAGCGCAAAGAACAAAGGAAAATTGGCTGTTACTTTTTCAGTTGCAGTATCCAGGTGATGTAAGGCATCTTCAACAAAATAAAAAAGTTCATTGTTGCCTTCAGGTTGTTTCAGGCATTTGGTGAGCAGTTCTATCATGAACATGGCAACTGCATTTTTCGTTACGTCTGAAAGAATGTTCTGGTACAGATAAGCCCACCTGTATTCTTTCAATCGCTGCAGATTTTTGAGTTCATTATGATAGGCTTCCAGTTCGAGAATGGCTGCAGGCTGAAACAATGCAGCTTTTGTATTCCCATGTTTGCCCGTTGTGCGTACACCATTCACCAGGTACGACTGCAGTCCATATAATTCAGTGAACATGGTTACCACCACGCTTGTTTCTCCATATTTTACCGTTCTGAGAACGATGCCTTTTGTTTTACTGATCACAGATTTATAAGGATTACAGTGATTTCACTGATGGGTCGTTTACATAACGAATGTCTTATATGATCCAAAAGCTCGAAGCTCGTAGCTTGCAGCTTATAGCTTCTCTCACCTGCTTACAAACACAATCTTCGTCACCACCTTCTCCTGCTTTGCATCATCAAGTGAAAGCACAAGATACACACCCGATGATGCCTGCTTGCCACGGTAATCTTTTCCATTCCATATTGCCTGTCCGCCAAGGGCCCGTGTTTGGAAAACCAGTCGTCCATTTAATTCTGTAATCTTAACCCAACTATTTTCCGGAAGGCCCCTGATACCAATATTTCCATTAAAGCCCGGTGGAACAGGATTGGGAAAAACTTTTACGTTACTGATTGTTTCAGCAGCTTCAGTAGCAGATCCCCTGAAAGAGGAAATTCCTTTTGCTGTACCAAAAAAAACTTCACCGTTACTGCCATCAATGGTTATGGACTTTACATCACTGCTCAGGAGCGGACTATTATCTTCGGTATAATGTTCAATCACTTTGTCGCCATCTGGTGATATAAGCCATGCGCCACTGGATGTTGCGATCCACTTTCTGTCGGCACCATCAACTGCAATGCTCCTTACTTCCTGGCCTTTAAAAAGATAGCTTGCAAAATTTCCTTCCCTGATCACAGGAAGAATTGCAGGGCATCCGGATATAAAAACTTCATTTGGACACTGAATTACAGCGATGCCGTCTGATGTTCCCACCCAGATGAAACCACTTTTATCCTTTGCAATGGAACTGACTTCATTTGATGGAAGGTTTCCCTGACTGGTTCCCGCACGATATAACATCCAACGGTCGTCGTTGATATTATCTATTGTATTGTTGTCATTAAAAACAATCAGTCCATTGCTCATTGGAGAAACGATCCATTTTTGCCCGGCATCATCAACAACAATCTGCGATACCGCATCCTGGTTCAGCAAAAAAGGTGCAGTGAATGAACGCCATGTTCCATCATTTTTTAAAACATGCAGCTGCCTGTCGCTTCCAAAATTCGAGATCCATAAATTATTATCCATGTCGAATGCAAGTCCGGATACACGGAAACTTGTCGGGTCACCGATTGTTGGTCCAATCGGAGAATTCTGTTTAAAAATTTCAAGCTGGTTATTCGGTTTGATGTGGAGAAGACCGCCGCCATAAGACCCGGCCCATACTGTTTCATCACGTGGATCTACGGCTACTGTAATAAAATCCATTAATGAATCAAGAACAGGGTAGCTGAACTGGTTGATGTTTGTCCATTCACCATCTGCAAAACCATAAATCCCGCTCCTGTTGAACTGGTAATTCCACGAGTCATTCACTGTTCCGGAAGTTGCATAAAATTTATGATTGAACACGGTCATGCCTCCAAAAGCAATATCAAAAGGAGAGTTCAGTTTGAAAACTTCTGAAGAATTTCCCGTCCAGTGAGATAATCCTCCGAATCTGTCTGCAATCCATGGTTCGCCATTGGCAAGAACAGCTTTTTGCGGAAATGAAATCACACCACTCTGCTTAAGGGTTTTTGAAACTGATCCGTCAGAGTTTAGTACAACCACCTTGCTATCTCCGTTTGCAAGACGCTGGCATACCAGGAGTTTATTTTCTGAAACATTGATGGAAACAATCGGCCATCCGTTCGTAAAAAAAAGAGTCCATGAATTTCCATTTTCAACAAAAAGCGAATCGTTTTGCAAAACGATTATTCTGGATGAAAGATTTACAACGTCTTTTGCAGAAGAAGGTGCTAATCCATTTGTACCTGAAAGCAGCAACCAGTTATGAAAATCGGCTGGATTCGTTCCCCCAACATTTTTTTTGAGACCTTCTTCAGTTGCTGCATAGTTAAAACCATTACTTCTTGCAAATCCATTTGTTTTAACATTACCACCAGAATTGCCAATGAACCATGATTCTTTGATTTCATATTTCATTGCATCAATAACAATGATGCCGAGTCCTGTAGATAAATAGCATTGATCATTATCAGGTGAGATGTGGTAAATGGTTTTATCACCTGAAATGTTTTCACGTTGCAGCTCGGGAATATTATGAATTCCGTTTTCATCAATTACATCCACATTGCTGTTGGAATAGGCAACGTATAATTTCTCCGCAATACGATCAAAGGCTATGGTACTGATACCGGTTTCACTCAATCCGGAAACCTTGCTGATGCGTTCTGTTTCATGAGAAGCAAGATCAACACTGAAAAGGCTGTAGGGAGTGGCTGCATAAATTTTGCGTGAGGATGCAGCAACATCAATGGTGCTGGCATAAGGTAAATGTTCACGCCACATTCCAAGGGCAGGAAACGTATTTTGACCAAAGGCGGAAAGTGGAAAGAGAAAGAATAAAAGAATCCGGGTTCTCACGTTTCAAAGCTACGGGATGGAGACGAATTCAGGGATTGGGGATTAGGGAGTGGGGATTAGGGTGATTCCGATAATTTGAGATTGCATTTTAATCATTGATTTTAAACCCAAATCTTGTCATGAAAAACCAATCGAATGTGAGAATGTATGTAAGAGGATTTACTTACTCCTTGTTCTGTTGTTCAGGCAACGCAATCTATATTTTATTTCAAATAATATTTGTAAACCAAATGATCCTGATCCCCAATCCCTAATCCCTTCTTCAATTTGACTGAAAAGAACTGTGGTCTGTGGACTATGGACTGTGGACTTCTTTACCTTTCTTTGCGCCAAATTCAATCCTTATGTGGAGATCCGTTGCGCGGGTGATTTTACGATATGGTTTTATCTGGCTTGCCATACTTCTTGCATTAACGGCATTTTTTGGCTGGCAGGCAAGCAAGGTGAAACTGAGTTATGAGTTCTCCAGAGCAATTCCTACCGACAATCCCAAGTATAAAATTTACCAGGAGTTCAGGAAAAAATTCGGTGAAGATGGAAATCTTCTGGTGATTGGTATCCAGACAAAAAAGTTTTTTCAGAAAGACGTATTCCAGGATTACACATCCCTTGCGCATGAACTCAAAAGGTCTGATGGTGTTTCTGATGTTATTTCCATTCCATCCTCAGTTAACCTGAAAAGGGCAGAGGATGCAGAAAAATTACAGGCCGTTCCTGTTTTTCAGGATTCAATACAAACGCAGGAAGAACTCGACAGCAACCGCAACATCTTTATGGGTCTTCCATTTTACAAAGGACTTTTGTACAACGACGCAACAGGTGCCTGGCTGATGGGTGTACGGATCAGGGGAGATATTCTTAACACACCCAAACGTACTGCTGTAGTAAATCATATCGCGGATCTTGCTGAATCATTTGGTAAAAAGCATAACATCGATGTACACCTTAGTGGTCTTCCATTGATCAGAACTCTTATGGCCGACCGTATACAAAAGGAAATGCGCTGGTTTCTGATTGGTTCGGTTCTTCTGTCTGCTGTGATTCTCCTTATTTTCTTTCGTTCTATCGGAGCAACATTACTTTCACTTGCAGTTGTCATCATAGGTGTTGTTTGGAGCCTGGGCATCATGAACCTTTTTGGATTCAAGATCACACTCCTCACCGCACTTATTCCACCTTTGATTGTTGTGATCGGAATTCCCAACTGTATTTATTTTTTGAATAAATATCATTCTACCTACAGGGAGGGAAATAACAAGGAAGATGCGCTGGTAAATATGATCAGCAAAATGGGTGTGGTCACCCTTTTCTGCAATATTGCTGCGGCTATCGGCTTTGCTGTTTTTGCATTAACAAAAAGTGCCATCCTGCAGGAGTTCGGTATCGTTGCAGGAATTAATATCATGCTGTTGTTTTTCATTTCGCTTGTACTGATCCCTGTAAGTCTGAAGATGATGGCTGCACCCAAAACAAGACATACAAAATACCTTGAAAATAAAAGGCTGCAGCGATGGCTTGACCGTCTTGAATACTGGTCGTTACACCATCGTAACCTGATTTTTACTGTTACAGGAATTATTGTTGCCATTTCCATTGCGGGAATGTTCAGGCTGAAGAGTGTTGGATACATTGTTGACGACCTGCCGCAGACAGACAGGATCTATACCGATCTGAAATGGTTTGAAAATCATTTCAAAGGTGTAATGCCGCTGGAGATTGTAGTGGATACAAAAAAGAAGTATGGCGTTACAAGAAATCTTTCCAACCTGATGAAGATTGATTCGCTGGCGCAGTTCCTGGCATCACGTGATTATATTGGTAAGCCACTTACAATAACAGAAGGATTGAAATTTGCAAAGCAGGGATTTTTTGAAGGTGACAGTTCTTACTTTATCATGCCTGAGGAGAATGACCTGATTGCAATGAAACCTTACCTGGCAGGAAATACTGATACAGCATCATCTTCGAATTCATTCAGCAAACTGGTTTCTTCATTCATGGACAGCAGCAAGCAGGAAGCGAGGATAAGTGCAAATATGAAGGATGTGGGAAGTGCGCGGCTGCAATTGATTCTCGATACAGTTCAGCAGAAGGCATCCGAGTTATTCGATAGTTCTAAATATGCTGTTCGGTTAACGGGAACCAGCGTTACTTTCCTGGAAGGAAGCAGGTTTATCATTAATGGTTTGAAGGAAAGCATTCTTTGGGCATTTCTGCTGATTACACTTTGCATGCTTTACCTGTTCCGTTCATTCAGAATACTTCTTTGTTCACTGCTTCCGAATATCATCCCGCTGATCATAACAGGTGGCGTCATGGGCTGGGCAGGAGTTCCATTGAAACCATCAACTGTTCTTGTCTTTAGTGTGGCTCTTGGAATTGCCATTGATATCACCATCCGGTTCCTGGTTAATTTCAGGCAACAGTCGAGTCCTGGTATAAATCCGGAAGAAACCGTAATAGAAACAATTCACTCAACAGGGTTAAGTATTATTTATACTTCGATTGTTTTGATCGCGGGCTTTGTAATTTTCTGTTTCAGTGGTTTCGGTGGAACGAAGGCACTGGGTTGGTTAACATCACTCACATTGATAACTGCAACCGCTGCTAACCTGGTGTTGCTGCCATCGCTGTTGCTGAGATTTTATCGGGCAAAGCGTACTAACGGGAATGGTCAATCGTCAATCGGCAATCGGAAATCGTGAATGATGAAGTTCGTTACGGTAGCTGTATACCTTAGATAATTAACTACAATGTCCATGTTATTAGTAACAGTTAATGAACTAACGCAATCCCGCTTTCGCGGGACGCAAAGGCAACGCAAAGGACGCTATTCAACAGTTTACTTGCGGTCCTGCTAAACATTTGCCCCTCAAAGTGGTTCCACGATTGACGATTGACGATTGACGATTGACGATTGACGATTGACGATTTTCTTCTTTCACGTTTTTTTTGACTTATACTGAACTAAACCTAATATTGTGCAGCCTTTTTGATGAATGGTTTGTCTCAGTTATAACCCGTCATCCTGTAGGATAACTGAATCCACCCCCTGGAAATTTCTAAATTAAAAACAGAATGCACATGAGAAAAATTCTATGCTTAGGCGTAGCCCTTACGCTTATTTCCCTCTCTTTATGGGCACAGCGAACAGTAACAGGAAGAGTTACTGACGAAGCAAACAATCCTCTTCCAAATGTTTCTATTCTGATAAAAGGTACTAATACAGGTACCGTTTCAAAAGAGAATGGAACCTTTTCCCTCGTTGTTCCCACCAATGCGAAAACACTTATTTTTTCTTTTACTGACATGGCCATCAGGGAAGTGGACATAGAAAATTCCAGCGATGTAAATGTTACACTCACTGCTGCACAGAAAGACCTTCAGGAAGTGGTAGTAACAGCTTTCGGTATCCGCAGGGATAAAAAAGCACTTGGTTATGATGTGAGCCAGTTGACTCCACAACAACTTACACAATCGCACACTACGAATATCACAAATGCACTTGCCGGCAAAATTGCAGGTGTAAGAGTCAGCGGAAGCGGCGGATCTTTTGCAGGTGCCAGCATTATTATCCGTGGTTATAATACATTCACCGGTTCCAATCAGCCGCTTTTTGTTATCGACGGTGTTCCGGTAGATAATGGCGGTGGCGGTAATGCCCTTCAGACAGGTCCTACAAATTCCAACAGGGCCATTGATATTAACCAGGATGATATAGAAACAATCAGCGTTCTGAAAGGTCCGTCTGCTGCTGCTTTATATGGATCAAGAGCTGCGAATGGTGTGATCTTAATCACAACTAAAAAAGGTAAGTCCGGTCAAAAAACAAATATCCAGTTCTCAAGCAGTTACCAGATCGAACAGGTAAACCGTTTTCCTGAATACCAGAATACGTATGCACAGGGTATCGGAGGCGTGTTTCTTTATAATACCAATTCTTCATGGGGACCAGAGATCAAAGGTCAGACTGTAAATGCTTACAATCCGGTTACCGACCTGGCCGACAGACCCGATGTTCTGAAAGCTTATCCCGACAACGTACGCGATATTTTCCAGAACGGAAATAACTGGCAGAATAATATCAGTGTCAGTGGCGGTACTGAAAAAAATACTTTCCGTCTTTCGTATGGTTACCTGAGAAACGATGGAGTATTAGAAAATAATGTACTCAACAGGCATAACATCACTTTCAATACTTCATCAAAAATCAGTAACCGTCTTACAGCTACTTTATCAGGAACGTATACAAATAATTTTTCCAAAAGAACACAACAGGGAAACCAGTTAAGTAACCCTTTATTCAGGGGCTGGTTTACTCCGCGTAGTTATGACCTTACCGGGATTGCGTTTGAAGATGCCGTTGGCAACCAGCGTTATCCAATGGGAGAGGACAATCCTTACTGGACCATTAAGCATAACAGGTATAATGATGAAATCAACCGTTTGTTTGGTAGCATCGGTTTTAACCTGAAGCTGGCTTCATGGTTGCAGGCAGATTATAAACTTGGTACAGACCAGTTTTCAACTTTCCGCCATGGTTATGACCAGGTAGGTGCAAGAGGCCAGGCAAATACAAATGCAGGAGGTGCTGGTGCTGTAACCGAAACAAGAAACCAGTTCCGCAGTTTCAACTCGAACTTTTATCTCACGGCCAATAAAACATATCACGACTTCAACTTCGTTGCTATTGCAGGAAATGAAGTAAGCCAGAGCCTGAACAGAACCGCAACTTCAACGGGTCGGGGTGTTATTATCAAGGATTTTGAACAGATCAGCAATACCACAACAATTGCAACACCGGGAATCGGCTCAACAAAATTCAGGCTGGTGGGTGTGTATGGCGATCTTACTGTAGGATATAAAAGCATTGCATCTATTGATGCCACTGTAAGAGGCGACTGGTCGTCAACATTCAAACTGGATCGTAATAATTATGTTTATCCTTCAGTAGCTGTTGCCTTTAACCTTACGGAACTGATGCCATCAATCAGGAGCAGTGTTATCGAAAACATTAAGCTGCGTGCCAATATTGCAAAAGTTGGTAAAGCAGGTACTGACTTCATTTATTCAACTGATTCTTATTTTACAGGTGCCTCTTCTTCTGATGGTTTTGGTCCACAGATATTGTATCCATTCAACGGCCTGCAGGCATTTACATTGAGTAATAATGCAGGTAACGCAGAACTGGGCCCGGAATTCACCAACAATAAAGAAATTGGTGCTGAACTGGCTTTCTTCAAGAACAGGTTATCAATTGATGCAACTGTTTATCATCAGAAATCAACTGATCTTATTTTTGCTGTTCCTGTTTCTGCAGGTTCAGGAATCACAGGTGTGATTAAAAATGCAGGCGACCTTTCTACTAAAGGTGTTGAGCTGGGAATTAATGGTTCACCGGTAAAATCAAAACTTATTACCTGGGATATCAATGTAAACTTCACAAAATTCAAATCAACAGTAGACAGGCTTGCTGTAGGTGTACAGAACATTTTCCTTGGAGGATTTGTGACACCAAATATCCGGCTTGTTGAAGGTGATGAATTCGGACAGATTTACGGTAATGCCTATCAGCGCGATCCGAAGTCCGGTAAGATGATCGTTGGAGCCAATGGCCTTCCTTTAATTACAAGTGGTGTTCAGAAAATCGGAAATCCAAATCCGAAATGGCTGCTTGGGGTTACAAATACAGTCAGCATCAAAGGTTTTGTTCTTTCTTTCCTGATTGATTATAAAAAAGGTGGCGACATCTATAGCCGTAATATCGCTGATCTTCAGAGAAACGGGGCAACTAAAGAAACAGCTGAATTTCCACGCTTCGATGCAGCAGGCGTAGCAACAAAACCCTATTTGTTTGATGCAGTATATACCAACGGACAACCCAATACAACACAGGTATCTGCCGAGCAGTATTATGGAAACAGCGGAATTTTTTCAGCAGCAGAAGGATTCATTTTTGAAACAACATGGTTCCGCCTGAGAGAAGCTTCAATTGGATATTCGTTGCCAGAATCACTGATCAGGAAAACACCTTTTGGTAATGCTGAATTTGCACTGTTTGGAAGAAATCTTTTCCTGCATGCACCCAATTATCCGCACCTTGACCCCGAACAGAATGTTCTGGGTGTGAACAATGCACAGGGCCTTGAATTCAACGCGCTGCCACAGACACGATCAATGGGTGTATCTCTGAAACTTTCATTTTAAAAACAAGACCAATGAATCTTAACATCATAAAGAAAGCGGTTATAATTTTTTCAGGAGTTGCTATGACTGTCTCCTGCAAAAAATATCTCGACATCAACCAGGATCCCGACCGGATTCCAGCATCGAATGCACCGATTCCACAATTGCTGACTTCTGCAGAAATGAATCTTGCATTTGAAGGAGGAAGTGACCTTTTCCGTTATACATCACTTATTGCACAGCAAATGTCAGGTCAGGCATCACAACCCAACCAGACATATGAATATGACAGGTATAACATTACAGGAAGTGACCAGAATAATGTATGGGGCAGTATGTTTGCGCAAACACTGAATGATCTTGAACTGATCATTCAGCAGTCCTCTGCCAACGGAAGTCCGAATTATTCGGGCGTTGCAAAAATTCTGAAGGCTTATGAATATTCACTCGCTGTTGATACATGGGGAGATGTTCCATATTCTGAAGCACAGCAACTGGATAAAAACACGGCGCCTCATTATGATGATGATGCAACCATTTATCCGAAACTGATTCAGTTACTGACAGAAGCTGTAACAGAAGTAAGTGCAACAACAAGCACCCTGGTTCCAGGATCGAATTCAATTATTTATCCGGGGAGTTTTTCTACAGTAAAAACAAACTGGATAAAACTTGCCAATACACTCAAGCTTCGTCTTCTGCTTCATTACAGTAAAAAGGATCCTGCATTTACTGTTACACAAATGACAGCGCTTATCAACAGCGGTGGTCCGTTTATGGCATCCAATGCAGATAATTTTTCAATGCCATTTAATAATGCAGCCAACCAGAGAAATCCTTATGCACAGTTCGAGACCAACAGGCCGAATTATCTTTTTGCCAACGCTGCAATGGTTGATTTAATGAACATCAAGGCAGATCCGCGCAGGTCGAGTTATTTTACTCCTTTTCCATGGGGATCTACTTCATACAAAGGCGTTACATCCGGAGATGCTGCTACAGTGAACTATAGCAGGATTCATACGTTTCTGCGGGGAACGGCAACAGGTACTCCAACACCGAATGCGCAGGGTGGTATCACATCATCAGCACTAACCTATTCCGGAACTGCACCTGTAAGAATGGTAACATTCGCCGAATATAATTTCATACGCGCAGAAGCTGCACTGATGGGAGCACCGGGTGATCCTCAGGCATTCTTTACCGCTGGTATTACCGCTTCCATGCAGGAAGTCGGTGTGCCTGCAGCAAATATCACAACATACCTTGCTGCTAATGGAACACTGGCGGGTACAAATGCACAGAAGCTGAAACAGATCATCGAAGAAAAATATGTGGCTTTATTTGGTGTTTCAGTAGAACCATGGACAGACTGGAGAAGAACCGGTTATCCTTTGCTAACACCGCCATCAAATAAAATGACAACTGTTACAAATATTCCACGCAGTCTGTTCCTGCCTCAATCAGAAATTGACCTGAACCCCAATGCGCCTGTTCAGAAATCTGCTGACTTGCAAAGCAAGGTTTTCTGGGATCAATAGATTTGCTTGCTATGAAAAAGAAAAGCCCTCCGGAAGCGGAGGCTTTTTCATTTAAGCTCTTGAACCTTACTGAACTAAAGCAATCCCGATTTCATCAGGACGCAAAGGTTACGCAAGCGGACGCTATAAACCGATTCCTAATTACGATACTTTGCGTATCCTTTGCGATCCATTGCGTTCCAAAAAACCACGTAAGCTTGAAAAGAGTTTTACTTGCACTGATATCTGTTACCGGGCTATTAAAGAGGACACTTCATTAATGGATACTTTATTGCAATTGTTCTTAAATAATAATCAAAACCTGGCGAACAGTGATGTCAGCAATAAACTGTTGACTTCGCAATGCACACGTCACGATTGACGATTGACGTTTCACGTTTCACGATTGACGATTCACGTTTCACGTTTCACGATTTTTCTCCCCAATTTACCTCTCGTCATAGATTTCGTACACTCAACACTTAAATAAAGGACCTGCAAATTTTTTGTGCAGCTTAGAGATTGGATAGAAGGTCTTTCCATTAGCATCTCCCCAAATTTTTACTACATGAGATAACAGGAGTTCATATTTGAGCACCAGGATATTTTATTATCTAATCCAAAACAAAATGAGAAGATTTCTGTACATCATTGCATGCATGCTGATCAGTGTTCAGTTGCTTGCTCAAACCCGTGTAATCACCGGAACCATAACCGATAATAATGGACAGGCATTGCCTTATGTGAATGTAAAAGTATCCGGAGGAACTGCTGCAACAACCACCAATGTAAATGGTGTGTTTACACTTACTATTCCACAGAATGCATCAAAGCTTGAAGTTTCCTATGTTGGTTATGCAACACAAACTGTAAGCATTCCGGATAGTGGCCCTGTTTCCATTTCAATGATACAGACTGCCAATGCCCTCAATGAAGTTGTAGTGACAGGTTATCGCAATCAGAAAAGATCGGAGTATGCAGGTGCTGTATCAAAGGTTGATGCAAAGGAAGTAAACCATGTTCCATTCGGTTCATTCGACCAGATCCTCCAAGGACGGGCAGCGGGACTAACAGTGCTTTCAGGAAGCGGACAACCGGGTGATGCAGCAAGTGTAATAATCCGCGGGCCTACATCAATTGTAGGTGGTAATGATCCATTATATGTTGTTGACGGAATACCAATAGAAGCCGCAGCATTTCAGAATATCAATCCTAATGATATTGCTTCGGTGGATGTATTGAAGGATGCAACAGCGGCTTCACTATATGGAAGCCGAGGTGCTCCCGGTGTAATTGTAATTTCTACAAAACGTGGAAAAGCTGGCAGGATGAAGATCAGTTACAGCGCCCAATATGGAAGAAAAGCACCGCCACATTTCAAATATGAAATGATGAAGTCCGAACAGTTACTGCAGGCACAGGAAGATCTTGGACTGCAGCTTCCCACAAGCAGCCTTACAGAATGGGGTGAATTTCCCAATATGCCCGGTTGGCAATACTCACCCAAGAACGGATTTAAATCCGTGAATGGTTCCATTGTTCCGAAAACGGCTGCGGACATTGCTACCAGTGCGAGCCAGCTCGATAGTTTAAAAAGAATCAATACGGACTGGAATGATGAATTTTTCAGAACAGGAATATTTAATAATCACGAGATCAGTTTTTCCGGTGGAACAGGTAAAACACTTTTATACAGCAACCTGAGTTATTACAGTGAGCAGGGCACAA
>JBJMLW010000236.1:0-5444 GCA_045805105.1 Flavisolibacter sp.
CGTTCCTGATGTAACAGGTACTGTAGTCATTTTATCAGAAAAAATTGCATCAAACAGGGCAAGCTGATAGCTTAATTTATTATTTAGAAATGATCCTTTAGTTCCCACTTCAAACTGGTCACCTTCTTCTGGATTTAAACCGAGGTTCACCTGTCCCGTCTGTGGAATAAAAAAATACGAGCTTGCTGGCGCTTTAAACCCTTTACTATACGCACCATACATTGAAACCTGTTTATTGAAAACTTTATTTATTGCAACATGCGGTGATAGCATGTTATCGAAAGTTCTTTTATACTGCGTTGGAGCGCGATTTGTGGGCACGGAATAAAACCTGTCATTCAGTTCAATTTTCATATTGCTCCATCCAAGTCCTGCTGTTATGGATAACTCTCCAGGCAATCCCAGTGTCCATTCAGTAAAAACTGAGGTTGTTCCTGAGATGGTAAACTGGTTGCTTCTCATTGTTCCAATCCTGTTGTAGCCGGAAAGGTTATTGCTATCAGCTGTCATGGCATATCCGATTGTTTGCGCACGCTGGTGTTGGGTTTCTACACCGGTAACACCACCGAGTCTGATACCTGAACTGATTTGAAGTTTTGTATCGAATGTTGAACGTAACCCGTAATTAATAGGGTCTTTGTCGGTCCATCCTGCAGCAGAACTAGAGTTATTACTTACACCGGATCCAAAAACTGTTGTTGTATTTGAAACGTTGTTTGTAAAAAAATACGTATGGCTTATTCCGGTCCTGAATCCAACTATTTCCGAATGCGCGTTGTTTTTGATATATGCAGGATTACCGGAATAATCATTTGCTTCATATTGCGGAATAGATAGTTCCCCGCCTCTCTGGTCATAGCTATTGCTAAATCCAAAGTATGTACTGACCGATTGTTTTGGATTGACCTGGAAATCACCTGCTATGTTTACAAATGTTTTATCAGAATTTGTATGTGCCATGTAACCATCTGTTTCCTGTTTTCCATAATTTATTAAAAGAGAAGACCTCTCTCCCCCATATTGAAAATGTGTAGTATATCGTCTCAGCCCATAGTTACCTACCAGAACATCCTGACCGATGGAAGTTTTTCCTTTTTCAGGTTTTATTGTTTTCAGGTTCACTACACCGGCAATTGCCAGTCCGTAAAGTGTTCCTGAAGGGCCTTTCACTACTTCTACATTTCCGACAGAAGCGAAATCAATGTCGTCCATTAACGTAATACCCTCCGCGTCGGTTACAGGGATTCCATTGAGATAAACTTTATAACCCTGCCCATCGAAATTGCTGGAAATGCCAGCGGTTCCACGGGTACCATTTCCATATCCGCGGATATTGAACTGCTGGCCCGATGACACGGCACGTCGGTTCATCGTAACTCCGGGCACATTGGTATTAATTGCATCATCAAGGAAAACACCGAGACCACGCTTGAGTTCGGGAAGTCCAAGTTTGGTAATAGAAGATGGTTGGTAGAGCAGTGTTTTATTTTCCGTTGAGGTTGCCGTGATCTCCACAGCATTCATAGTTGTGCTTGAAGGGATCATTCCAATTGAAAGTTCCTCATTGCAGTTTTTAATGTTGACCTGGTTGGATTCATAACCAAGAAACGTTATAGTGATCTTATTGGTTTTCCCGCATTCTATGCTGAAATAACCGTCTTTATCTGTTGTAGTACCACCTTTGCCATGAAAGGTAATATTGGCTCCCGCCAAAGGTGAATTGTTTTTATTATCATAAACCCTTCCTTTAATAAAAGTCTGGGCACGCACGCTAATAATACTGCCAATGAAAGCAGCAATCATGATAAAAAATTTCATGAAACTGGAATTGGTGAAAAATAGGTTTACTGATTCAGGATCAGCAACCATCCGGGGGTGGCGTTAGCACCATGTGAAAGCATTCCTTGATGTAAGTGATAGCAGGAAAAAATTTGTGGGATGGTTTGACGTTTAAAAGTGCAGGAAGTAAAGTTACATGCACAGGAATGAAAGGCGTTAAAGACAGTTCAAGAATACCAGCTATCTTCCGGCTGCCGTTTTGATTTTCACGGTTTACTTTCAGATAATATTTTAATAAAGCGGTTTCTTTTTCATCGGAAACACAGCGGAGGATGATTTTACCATTCGCAAATGTTTTTTGCACCACATCATACATTCTACCCAGGTATCTGAATTCATTCCCGTTTTCCCATTCAAGTTGCACCACCTGTTGGGAAGAAAAACCAAAATGAATCATTTCGCTGTCATGTACCCCGGACAACAATTCATTTTTCATTTGTGTTTTGGCAAGTGCTATCTGGTAACGGAAAACAAAATGATAGCCCATAATCGTGAGGGAAAGGCATATCAAAAGGACAATGGCAAAAAATTTTTTCACAGCTCTGTGGTAAATGCTAAGGTAACAGAATCCGGCATACCAGATATGATTATTTACCCTGAAGTCTTGGCCGGATCCGGGACCTTGATTTATTAAAAATATGACGACCCTTGTCGATTCCTTTCCTCATGAGTTTTTGCTGATCTTCCGGAAGGTGGATTACTTCCTGGCATGTTGTGCTGCAACAGCGTTCATATTTATCAGCGCAGTCATCGCATTGAATAAACAGAAGGTGACACGCTTCATTGGCGCAATTGATATGTGTATCTGCTGGCTTCCCGCACTGGTGACATGTGGCGATGATCTCATGCGTGACCCGCTCTCCCAGCCTGTCGTCGAAAACAAAATTTTTTCCGTGGAATTTGGTTGGAAGTTTTTTTTCCCGCACCTGGTTTACATAATTGATGATTCCGCCTTCAAGATGAAACACATTCTGAAAACCCTGGTGGAGCATCCACGCGCTTGCCTTTTCACACCGGATCCCGCCAGTACAATACATGATCACATTTTTATCTTTTGCTTCCTTTAGCATGTCAACAACCATAGGAAGCTGTTCCCTGAAAGTATCAGAAGGCACTTCTACTGCTCTTTCAAAATGACCTACTTCAAATTCATAGTGGTTACGCATATCCACTACAATGGTTTCAGGATCTTCAGAAAGACGATTAAATTCTTCAGCAGTAACATATTTGCCCCTGTTGTTCATATTGAAGGTAGGGTCAGTTATGCCATCAGAAACAATTTTTTCGCGAACCTTTACCTTGAGGACCCAGAAAGATTTTCCGTCATTATCAACGGCAATGTTTAAACGTAAATTTTCCAGCCCTTTAATCTTATTCAATAAATTCTGAAGTTCTTCAAACCTGGTTTGCGGAACGCTTAGCTGTGCGTTAATTCCTTCGTGTGCAACATAAATTCTGCCGAATACATTTAATTCATTCAGCGCGGCATATAAATTATTTCGGAAAGCACCAGGGTCAGAAATGGAAAAGTACCTGTAAAAAGATAACGTTGTCCGGGGTTCGGACTCATGGAGCATACGCTCCTTCAGCTCTTTCTGAGAGATACGATTGTGTAATATTGCCATAAAGAAATTTTAGGACACTCGCCGGGTGAACCTATGCTGGCTGAAGCAGCCGGCACAGAAATTTCCATTTGCAAAAATAAAGCAGCATTCCGGAAAATGATTTTCCGGAATGCTAATATTTACATGGAATATATCAGAGTACGCCTGTGAGGATGAGAATCAGCACCACTGCGGCAAGAACTAACGCAAAAAGAGGCGCCACAATTACCAGGACCAGGGCGATAACACCAAGAAGAATGTAGATTAAAGTTTTATCTGAAACTTCAGTATTCCTTTTGAATAAAGACTTTGCCTTCAATTTAAATGCGGTCCATAAAAACTGGCGCTTCAGCCTCCGGAAGTTTTTGGTGCTTTTTTTCGCTGCATAAACCGACAGTACCACCATACTGAGAAGGGAAGCAACCGTTGAATTGTCAACGGATTCCGCAGGTGCTGGTTGGTTGGTTGTCTGGGTCGTGGAAGTTAAAAATGCCATAATAAGATTTTTCAATGGTTAAAAAGACCGGGCGAAGGTAAGTGAAACACCAATTCGACCCAATGGGTTGTATTTCTATTTTGCCTGGACTACCTTCTCTAAAATACTTCCTAACCCAATCCTTACACCAAAGGTATTACCGGGTGCTGCCTGGTAGGCAGTAATAAAATCGATCCTGAAAATTTTCAGGATATTTTCCAGTCCTGCAAATACTTCAGCATAATAATTATTGCTGTTCACGAAAAAAGTATTGGTGCCTGCCACCAGGTGCCAGTTCAAACGGTTGAATAATGGAATCTTATTCGTTAGCAGGCCATTAAAATGATGTTCCGCATGTACAAGTCCATAAATTTTTTCTGTGTTGCTATAACGGTAGTAGGGCGCAAGCTGAAAACTGTTCAGGTATTTGAAATTATAAAAGGTCTGGTTGCCATTAAAATGCTGCATGTCTGGTATCTCAACATCTTTTCTGTTTAAAAACCCCCCTGTTATCAACCGGTATTTGAAGTTGCCGCGCAATTTGAAATTTACCTGGCCGGCAATACTGAATTTCCATTTGTCAAAATTCACCCTGCTGTCAAATACATCGGGAAATCCCTTTTCGTATTCAATTGTATAAACAGGTGCTGTAGAACCTATTGATTCTTTATATGTGGGGTACTGGATATAATACTGTTTGGGTTGCCAGGATATTGAAGCGCCGGCAACCAATGCCTTGTGTCTGAAAAATGGAATGGTTTCAAGTTCATATGGATGGTTTGGCAAAAATTCTCTTTCCTTTTTATAGAAACTGTAATCCGTTGAGTTTTCAAGAGGAATTCTGTCTTCAAACACGCTATTGACATTCCACTTCCAGCCATTTTCATAACTGTTGGTGAAAGAAAACTGCCCAAACCAGTTCTCATACAATTTCATGTAATTCTTCTTCACCAGCAGGGTATATAATGTATTGGAGAAAGGATCAATCGGTTCATCATGGTTAAATTGAATGATGCGTTTTCCACCAGAAAAATCTGCTTCCCATTTGCGAAATCTTTTTCCGCCTTTTTCCACGTGCAGGGTAAGAAATGAATTGAAATGTTCATTGCTGAATCCGTACCGGTTATCCGATGTTACAGTATAAGTAGTAGAAGATTCTTTTGGTTTTATGGATAAAGATGGAACAAAACTTATGGATAAACCTTCAACAGTATTGTACTCGGTTTCTTTTATAAGCGGACTGATAGAGTACACAAGAATATTCCGGGGATGGGTATAATGCCAGTTAATTCCTGTAAAGAGGAAATCGCGCAATTTAAAACTGTTACTATGTTTCCTCATTGAATCCAGCTCTCTTCCTGACATAGAAACGTGAGACAATTTTTGAACACTGTCTTTAAATATATAATCACGTTTTTCTTCGGGTTCTAGCGCAACTGGTCTTGTCATTGCCCAATATGCACTGTCCTTTTTATAAGCGGAACTATCATATACCATCAGCGTCCGGGTAAATAATTTTTTATCGA
>JBJMLW010000237.1:0-8115 GCA_045805105.1 Flavisolibacter sp.
CTTCCATTGAAAACAACAACAGACTATGAAGAGTCTTTCACGAGGGCAACAATAAAGGAAACATACGACTTCATACTTGCCGACATCCAGGAAGCAAGAAAAACATCACATGATGATGTAAATCCAACCATGAGATGGCGCGTAAGTAAAAAAGGTGTTGAAGCATTTTTAAGCAGGTATTATTTATTCCTGGGTAAATATGATGAAAGCCTTATACATACCAATGCAGCTCTTGAAAGTTCAAATGTTAGTCTGCTTGACTGGCATACCGTTGTTGCAGGTACACCACAGAATTATACCAACCCTACTGCTACAATTGCAAACAGTGAGTTCTATGGTTATACTGCAGCGCAGTACCTGAACTGGAAGGAATTTTATTTCCCAAGGTTTTCTTATCAGTCCGGACAATGGCTGATTCCAAGCACAGAATTACGCAACTTATATAACCAGACAAATGACCTGCGTTTCAAGTGGCTGATGCTGCCAAACAGTAACCGCCGCTTCACCATAACCAGTCATAACCTCTATCGTTATGCGTTTTTCAGTGATGGACGTTATATCCCAACAGGGCCATCACTTGCTGAAATGTTGCTGAACAAAGCTGAAATCCTTGCAAGAAAGAATGATCCTTCAGGTGCAATGACAGAAGTGAACAAGCTCAGGGCAACAAGAATGAATACGCCGGATCCGCTTACGGCAACATCTGCTGCAGACGCTTTGAAAAAGGTACTGGATGAGAGAAGGAGGGAGCTGCCATTTTCATTCAGGTGGTACGACATACGCCGCTTCAGTGTAAACAGCGATCCTTCTGACGACGTAACCGTAACGCACACATTTTTTAAAGTGAATGCCGGTTCCGTGGATACAACCGTGGTGCAGACATATACGCTTGCTCCGGGAAGCAAAAGATATGCGGTACCCATCAATGGAGTGGAGATCATGGCAAGTAAAAACCAGATTAAACAGAATCAGTATTAAACGTGAGACGGCAGACGTGAAACGTCAATCGTGAATAGCGTTAGACTTTACTGATTGTCATATCAGATAGAACAAAAATCCGAATCAAAAATTATTAAAGTGATTCAAAAACATCAATCATGAAAAAAAATATTCTGAAACACCTGTTTCTATTCATTGCAGTGATGGCAATGAATATATGCGGGCATGCACAGCCAAAGAAAGTTGAACTTGTAACAGACGAGGCAGAAATAGCAAAACTGGAAGCAGCTGTACTCGCTAATCCTGACAGTCTTTCATATCATGAGCAGTATATCAAATCTGTTGGACTGGAAACACCACGTGTAGAGAAGCAATACGATGCATGGATGAAACAATTTCCGAATAATGCAAATGTTGCCTACGCCATCGGTCATGCCTATGCCAGTAAGGAAAGTCCGAAAGCAAAACCATTTTTATTAAAGGCTGTTGCCATTGATCCGAAGTACGACAAGGCGTGGTTCGACCTGTGGATTGATGGGGAAAGGTGGGGAGATTTTAAAACGTCCGCTTCCTATCTTTTGAAAGCTAAAGAAGCAGCACCGGATAATGCAGACTATGCTTTTTATTATGCAAATACGTATTCGAAAACTGATTTGAAGAAATATACAGACCTGAGTCTTGATGTTGCAAAAAAGTTTCCCAATACAGAAAGAGGAGCACAGGCATTGTACTGGCTCGCTAACCGCTCAGATGATCAGAAGGCAAAAGTGGAATATTATGAACAGCAGAAAAGAGATTTCCCGCCGGATAAATTCAGCTGGACTTCTTCAGGGATGTCGGAATATTTCAGCATGTTGCTCATGACAGACCAGTCAAAGGCAGTTGCCCTGGCAGAATCGATGGCTGCGCTGAACGGTCGTGATGTAAAGTCATGGCAGGCAAATATTGAGCTTGCAAAGAATATTGCGAAGGCAAACGAAGCCTTGAATAAAGGAAAAGCTGACGAAGCAGTAGCTGTTCTTGATAAAGTTACGGTGCCACGCTATTCTTCAGCAAAGGAAGACATTGCATTACTTAAAGCGAATGCTATGAGTGCAGCCGGAAAAACTGACCAGGCCTATCGTGACCTCGTTTATTATTACGCAAAGGAACCATCCAAAAAAATTGAAACTGCATTAAGTACCTATGGCAGTAAACTGAATAAAAATAAAAGCAAGGTTGATGAAGATGTATGGTATATAAGAGACACTTCATCAAAGGATGCACCCAACTTTACCCTGGATCAATATTTTAAGAAGGGAACATCATCTTTATCAGATTATAAGGGTAAAGTAGTGTTGCTAACCTATTGGTTCCCTGGCTGCGGTCCCTGCCGTGGTGAATTTCCGCATTTTGAAAATGTTGTAAGAAAATTTAAAGGGAAAGACCTTGTGTACCTTGGAATCAACATTGTTCCTGACCAGGATGATTATGTTGTTCCTTTCATGAAATCAAGTGGATATAGTTTTATTCCCCTGCGTGATAACACCAGCTGGGAAAAAGGGCCGTTGAATAACCGAAATGCAGCACCAGTAAATTTTCTTATTGATCAGAATGGAAAGATCATATTTTTCAATTTCAGAACCGATGGCCATAGTGAAGAAACATTGGAGATGATGATTGCGTCAATGCTGGAAAGGAAGAAGGGGGCGTGAGGCGGGAAGAATATCGAATATCGGACATTGTGATACTGATTAATGTTGATACGTTGATACGTTTATATGTTGATATGTTGGTGAGGTCTAACGTATACTCTTAAAGCTTTTGTGATGGAAATGGAATCATAAAAATGTTTGTGTTGAAATTTGTACTATTTATATCCTGTATGGTTTTCGCATGGTGTTCCTATTCACAATCCGGCCCCATACAATTTCAGATCAATGGTAATATCCGCGGTTTGAACAATGACACCGTCATCATAACGGTGAACCAATATGACGCGAAAGGTACAAGGCTGAAGGCAGACACCTTTTCTGCCACTGCAAAGAATGATCACTTTACTTTAGAAGGTGCATTACCCGGGCCGCGGTATGTGTGGGCATCTATCGGAAGAAATAAAAATTTCTCGTTCTTTATTGAAAATGGAAAAATTAATATTAACGGCGATGTTACATCACCCGATAACATTTCCGTTACCGGAACACCAGGCAATAACGACCAGGCAAGTTCGAGACGTGTAACAAATGAAATGTATGGCAGAATAAAAACGCTAAGATTAAAGATGAAGGATATGTCGCCTGATCTTGATGAATATAAAAACATCAGTATGCAGGTTGATGCAAAGTTCGATTCCATCCAGGCCTATGAACTTGCGTTTATTGAAAGCCATCCTAAT
Source organism: Flavisolibacter sp. (assembly GCA_045805105.1). Lineage (GTDB taxonomy): Bacteria > Bacteroidota > Bacteroidia > Chitinophagales > Chitinophagaceae > Flavisolibacter. The sequence goes on from JBJMLW010000237.1 coordinate 3,314, forward strand.
TCGCTTGCAAGCTCAACATATCTGTATGTACTGCAGGATAAAATCCCACTGAAAGACCTTGAGTATTTGTATAGCAGACTTTCGCCGGATGTAAAAAATACCGGCTTTGGTTTTATTGTGAAAGATAAAATCGCGGCAAGAAAACTGGTAGCTATTGGAAATGCGGCACCTGCATTCACTTCTGCTGATACAAGTGGTAATACTATAAGTCTTTCTTCTTTCCGTGGAAAATATGTATTACTTGAATTCTGGGCCAGTTGGTGTGTGCCGTGCAGGCAACAGAGTCCGCACCTTATAGAAGTGTATAATAAATACAGACATAAAGGTTTTACTATTGTACAGTATTCATTAGATGATAAAAAAGCTGAACAGAAATGGAAGGAAGCCATACGCAAAGACCAATTAGTATGGACGCAACTTTCAGACCTGAATGGATTTGACAGCAAAGTAACAAAGCTGTATGGTGTTCAGCCAATACCTGATAATTTTTTAATTGATCCGAATGGAAAAATTATTGGAAGAAGGCTGGAAGGCAAAGAACTGGATGATATGCTGGAACAATTAATTAAAAAGTAAAAATATGGGTTCACCATCGAGACAGAGGAATACGGAGGATCACAGTGTACCTCTGTGTCTTGCTTGTCTCTGTGGTTCAAAACACTACCATGAAAAAAATACTCATCACTTTTCTATTCAGCACAATTTATATTTCATTAGTTGCCCAACAGAATACTGTATTCTTAAAAGGACAATTAAAAAATTTCAGTAACCAGGTAGAAGTAGAAGACCTTTCAGATTTACAATACCTTCTTCCCGCATCACCTGAACGCATCATTATACCTGACACGGCAGGTAAGTTCAGCATCCGTTTCAAGCTGGAATCACCAAATTACTTTCGTATCGGCAGAAATATTTTATACCTCACACCCGGCGACCAGATGGAAGTTTTCATAGACAAGAACTCACCATCTTCCGGCAGGTTTACCGGTAAAGGTGCTGCTGCAAACCTGTACCTGAGAGGTACCCCATTCCCAAAAGCAGGGTCATTCGTTGAAGCTGGCCGCAAACTTCAGAAAACAGCTAAAGCAACCATTGATACCATTCTGCAAATGGCTTCTGTAAGAGGAGAAGAATTAAAAAAAGTAACAGGTACATCCAAAGAATTTGTCCGTCTTGAAACGGCACGCGTACGTGCAGACCTTATCAACAGCCTTCTTGCCGCGCAACAATCTTACAAGCCAAGGATGTCGGCTGATTCCCTTGCTGTTTATAACAACGAATACAAAGAATTGGTGATGCCCTTGCTTGATAAGTATGCTGCCGGTTTCCTGGATGCCAGTTACATGAAGCTGGTTGTTTACAGGGATATCGCTGAACTTGTATTAAAAAATGGTGGCAATGAAAAAGATGCAGTACAAATCAGGGAATGGATGAAATCGACGGCATTGGTAAATGAAATGAAAAAAACAAGTGATAAAAATCAACTTTCCGGATACACTTCTCAAATCAATGAAATTAAGACACCATCGTATAAAAATGCAGTTAAGATGTCGCAGGGAAACCTCCTGAAGTTTGGTAAAGGCGACAAGGCAATCGATTTTACTGCAGTAGATCTTTCTGGAAAAAAAGTAAAACTTACAAGCCTGAAAGGAAAAGTGATTTATGTGGACCTGTGGGCAACATGGTGTGGTCCATGCCTCGCTGAAATGCCTCACTATGATGAGTTGAAAAATAAATACAAAGCGAACCCGGATATTGCCTTTGTATCGTTATCAATCGATGATGGGGTGGAGTTATGGAAGAAAAATGTAAATGCAAGAAATGCTGATGGCATACAGTGGCAGATCAACCGGAATGCATTGACGGATTATGATATTGTTACTATTCCAAGATCTTTTCTTATCAATAAAAATTTTGAAGTTGTTGATATAAATGCCCCGGTACCTTCTGCCAAAGAACTTCCCGCGATGATTGATAACCTGTTAAAACAGTAGGACCGACATGAAAAAGATAATCCCGTTTACTTTGGCAATGTTATTTTTTACCGGCGCCTGCTTTTCGCAGCCGGATGGAAAACATTTCTCAATAAAAGGTAAAATCAATGGTCAGGAAGATGGCTTTGTCGTTTTATCGTATCCATTCAGTAGCGGGAAAATGATCAAGGATACTTCCTGGATAAAAAACGGCAGTTTTGAATTTAACGGGAAACTGGAACAACCGGTGATGGCAAGTCTTACAGGCAAGGTTCAAACCCGTAGTGTTAGTGATCCTAACTACACCACTTTTTTTATTGAACCGGGAATAATAACAATTGATATTGAAAAAGATCATTTCAAGGATGGAAAATATTCGGGTTCATCCATTCAAAAAGAATATCTCGAACTTGATAAGTCAAAAAGAAAGGTGGAAGCAAAGTACCGTGTGCAGCTGGATTCATTAAGAACAGAGAAGGACCATGATAAAAATGCGGAGATCAGGGAAAGACTTGCTCCATATTTTGCGGAAATGGACCAGGCGGATTATGATTTCTTTAAAAAGCATCCACAGTCATATGTTACTGCTTACATGCTTCGCTATCATGTGAGCGACCTTTCATTAAAGGATCTGGAGCATTATTATAATCAGTTGGGAACAAAAATCCAACAGACAACATTTGCAAAAGATATAGATGCTGAGATTGTAAAACTTCGTGGTGGATCGCCGGGAAGTATGGCCAAAGGATTTTCTGCCACTGACATTAATGGGAATGAACTCAGGCTGACAGACTATAAAGGAAAATATGTTCTCCTTGATTTCTGGGCCAGCTGGTGTGTTCCGTGCCGGAAAGGAAATCCCCACCTGAAAGAGTTGTATGCAAAATATAAAGACAAAGGAATTGAATTCATAGGAATTGCAGATGATGACCGTGCTGAGGATGCATGGCGTAAAGCGGTTGATAAAGATGGCATCGGCATGTGGAAGCATATTCGCCGGGGATTGAAATACAGTAATGGTGAATATGACAGGAGTAACGACATCAGTGAAAATTTCGGCATTCATACACTGCCAACAAAAATCCTGATTGATCCTGAAGGAAAGATCGTTGGTAGGTACAGTGAAGAAGAAGAACCTTTAAATAAAAAGCTGAAGGACATATTCGGGGAATAGTCTGTTTCATGACTGTGTAAAGTAGTTCAGCAAATATTTCGCATAGCTCATGCAAGTGCAATCTTTTTCGTAGCGAAAAATAAAAATCGTAAAAGCTTTCTTCATTTCATCGAAAGATGAAAGATTAAATAGTTCGGAATAAAACATTTGTGGAGAAATAAAAATTATGAAACTATTCGTTTTATTATTAACCTGTACAATATCTATTAATTGTTTGGCTCAAACAGATGATCCTGTGAAATGGGAATTTTCTTCAAAGAAGATTAACCCAAATACATTTGAAATTCACCTGAAAGCAAAGGTGGAAGATGAATGGCATATCTATTCTCAAACGACACCTGATGGCGGGCCCGTGGCAACCAATATTACATTCACAAAAAACCCGCTGCTTACTTTAAAAGGGGATGTGCGTGAGGTTGGTAAGCTCGAACAGCACTTTGAAAAACTGTTTGGTGTTGAAGTGAAGCAGTTTTCCGAAAAGGTGGAATTTATTCAAACGGTCATAATTAAACCAGGAATCAAAACTTCAATTCTTGGAACTGTGCAGTATATGACCTGCAATGATGAACAGTGCATGCCGCCGAAGAAAGTAAATTTTACGATAGCATTGAAATGAATACAGTTACCACGGACTCACAGAGGAACACGGTGTATCTCTCTGGCTTCCTGACTCCCAGGTTAATTTTTCAAAGCCTTACTGAATCTTTTCAAATCATTCTGCTCCTCTGATGTTAACGGCTCATTATTCTCGTACTTCGATTGAAGAAACAGTACCCTTTTGTGTTGCGGATACTTTGCAAGGATGGCTTCTATGAGTTTACCCGTTTCTTCATCCTTTTGATATAGCGGTGTTATCGTTGCAGGCTTTTCAGATTTAAACCTTGTCGGCATTTTATTAATAAGCGCTTCCAGTGCAGCCAGCTTGCCAGGAGGAAGTTCTTTGATGTCCTTCGCCTTTGCATACAATCCTTCCAGTTGTTTTTTTGTGAGCCACCCGCGGCTGATGTATTGCTTGTAAAGACTAATAATAAATGATGAAACCGGGTAAGCAAGAATGCATGATTCAAGAATTTCATTGACAATATCAATACCTGGTCTTTTTTCCATAAATCAAAAAATTGCCACAAAGGCACAAAGGCACAAAGCCCGCCCGGATGACTCCAGTCGGACGGGAACACAAAGTTTAATTTTATTTCTTTGTGAACCTTTGCGTCTTTGTGCCTTCGTGGCTTTTTCTTAATACGCCCTTTTTTCTGTAGTGGGTACAGTAGGCCGTACGTATGCTTTTGTTTTTAAAAGATTTTTCGTTTCAGTAATGGCTTTCATCAATTGCGGATCAACGCCTTTAGCCATAGCACTAAGATCTTCGGGAACAGCAATGTCAGGATCCACACCGTGGCCTTCACGGAACCATGTGCCATCAGGATTGTACATTCTGAATGTAGGCACGGTAACTCCTCCGCCATCAAGTAAAGCCGGAACACCACTGATACCAATCAGGCCACCCCATGTTCTTGCACCAATCAATGGTCCAAGATTTTTTCTTCTGAAATAATCAGGAAATGCATCTCCGCCCGAACCACTCCATCCATTAATGAGCATCACCTTCGGACCAAAATGTGCATATGGCGGCCAGGGCCATGTTTCACCATCAC
>JBJMLW010000238.1:0-4375 GCA_045805105.1 Flavisolibacter sp.
ACTATGAACGAAGAAAATTTTGGTTCGAACAGAGTTTTGCAGTTCAGTCTCTGTTATTTTCTGAAATAGTTGTCAGGCCGGTTTCTGAGCTAATTTTTTTACAACGGCATCATCATGCATGCGTTTCAGAAAACTGAAAACGTCCTGCATGTCTTTAGCCGGCTCCACTACCACCATAAATAATTTACCTACCTGCTTCAACCGGGCTTTATTGGTTCCGGTTTGCAGGTAGTTTAAAATATTATTGAAGACAGTTGACTCGAAATAAGGTGAATCGGGTCGGTTAATAAAGTAACATTTAAGCGAATCATTTTTGAGGATCATTCTTTCAAAGCCCAAATCCACAGCCAGCTTTCTGCAGCGCACAGTGACAAACAATTCCTGCACTTCTGTTGGCAATGGTCCAAAGCGATCAATCAATTCCTGCTCCATGGCCTGTAATTCTTCTTCGTTCTCGCAATTGTCAAGGCGTGAATAAAGTGAAAGACGTTCCGTGATATTTTCAACGTAATCATCAGGAATCAGGATTTCCAGATCTGTATCAATCGTACAGTCCTGAACAAAATCATCCTGCTTTGATATTTCTTCCTTGAACAATTCTTTGAACTGCGTACGCTTCAATTCACGAATGGCTTCATCCAGGATTTTTTGATACATCTCGAATCCGATTTCCGCCATAAAGCCGCTTTGCTCTCCTCCCAACATGTTTCCCGCACCGCGAATATCCAGGTCGCGCATGGCAATTTGAAAACCGCTTCCCAGTTCGCTGTGCTGCTCCAGTGTTTGCAAACGTTTTCTTGAATCCGTTGGAAGTGTACTGATAGATGGCGCAAGCAGGTAACAGAATGCTTTTTTGTTACTTCGTCCAACACGTCCACGCAACTGGTGAAGATCACTGAGACCAAACTGGTGTGCATTATTTACAATAATGGTATTGACATTCGGAATGTCTACCCCGCTTTCAACAATGTTGGTACATACAAGAACGTCATATTTTTTGTCAATGAAATCCATGATCCGCTCTTCCAGTTCATGTCCTTCCATTTGCCCGTGCGCGTAGCCGATGCTGATATCAGGACAAAGACTCTGAATCAATGCCGCCATTTCCGGTAGTCCCTGCACCCGGTTGTGAATGAAAAAAACCTGTCCGCCCCTTTCGGTTTCAAAATAAATCGCATCACGAACAAAGTCTTCCTGGTATACACGCACTTCTGTCTGTATCGGTTGCCGGTTTGGTGGCGGTGTATTCATGATGGACAGATCACGTGCACCCATCAAACTAAACTGAAGTGTGCGCGGAATAGGTGTTGCAGTGAGTGTCAATGCATCAATATTCGTTCTGAGTGTTTTAATCTTTTCCTTATGACCGACTCCAAATTTCTGTTCTTCGTCAATAATCAAAAGCCCAAGGTCTTTAAATTTAACTTCCTTGCCTAGCAAAGCATGTGTACCGATGATGACATCAATCTTACCTTCTTCCAGTTTTTTATATGTATTCTTTTTTTCCTTAGCCGATTTGAAACGGTTAACATAGTCAACAGTTACCGGAAAATCCTTTAACCGGTCACTGAAAGTTTTATAATGTTGAAATGCAAGAATGGTTGTAGGAACCAGAACAGCCGCCTGCTTTCCATCAACTGCACATTTAAAGGCAGCTCTTATGGCAATTTCAGTTTTTCCAAATCCAACATCGCCGCACACCAGTCTGTCCATTGGAGAAGGTGACTCCATATCTTTTTTCACATCAGCCGTTGCCTTGCTCTGATCGGGTGTATCCTCGTAAATAAAAGAAGCCTCAAGTTCGGTTTGCAGGTATGTATCCGGCGCAAACCTGAAACCTTCCTGCGCTTTTCTTGCTGCATATAATTTTATAAGGTCGAATGCAATTTCCTTGACACGCGTTTTTGTTTTTTCTTTCAGTTTATTCCATACATCACTTCCCAGCTTATTTACTTTAGGCACTGTACCTTCCTTACCCGTGTACTTCGCAATTTTGTGTAGCGAGTTGATATTTACATAGAGGATATCACTATCCTTATAAATGATACGAACAGCTTCCTGGAGTTTTCCATTCACTTCAAGTTTTTGCAAACCACTGTAAACACCTACGCCATGGTCAATGTGTGTTATGAAATCGCCCGGCTGTAATTCGCGCAATGAACGGAGCGTAAGTGCCTTGTTTTTATTATATGCCTGCTTGACTTTGTATTTATGATAACGCTGGAAGATCTGGTGATCTGTATAGCAAACCAGCTTCAGTTCTTCATCAATAAAGCCTTCATGAATAGAGGTTGCAACCGGATTAAAATGTATCTCCTCCTTCAGGTCCTTGAATATGGTAAAAAGGCGTTCGTGCTGTTTTGGATTTTCTGCGAACAGGTTCAGTTCAAAACCTTTTCCTTCCCAGGTTTTAAGGTCCTGTATCAAAAGATCGAACTGTCTGTTGAAAGCAGGTTGTTCGCGCGTTTCAAAAACAATTTCCGAATGAAACCCGTCGGGTTTTTCGTGGCCGAAATAAACTGAATGAAAGCCTGAAAGTTTTTCAAAGAAGTCATGCGCAGTAATAAATTCTTCTGCATGGATTTCTTTTTTTATCATCTTGTCGTCCTGGTCTTCATTTACTGGTGGCGGGTTATTCTCCATTAATTGGAAAAACAGGCGAAGGTCTTCTTCTGATGTTAGAAGTTTTTCGCGCACTACGCCTTCTTCCTGCATCCAGATGACAGTATGTTGCGGAAGAAATTCAAGTAATGAAATTTTTTCATTCTGGTCGAGTTGTGTATCAACATTGGGAATAATAGTGACCTGGAGGAGACGCCGTTCGCTTAATTGGGTTTCGGGGTCAACAATCCTGATAGAATCTATATCGTTACCAAAAAGCTCAATCCTGTAAGGCTTTTCATTACCGAATGAATATATATCAAGAATTCCACCGCGCACCGCGTACTGTCCGGGCTCATAAACAAAATCGGTTCTTTCAAAACCATATCCTTCCAGCTTTCCATAAAGTTCATTCGTATCAACCTGGTCTCCTGTTTTCAGATAGATGATATTAGATGAGATGGCACCTGGCACCACTACTTTTTCAAATAATGCTTCGGGATAAGTAACAAGTGCACCGGCGCGGTTACCTTTCGCTGAAGAGAAGTGCGTGAGTGCTTCGGTGCGGAGCATCACATGGGATGAATTCAATAGCCTGTAATTCTTCCTGTTTTTAAATGAAGATGGAAAATAAAAAATATTCAGTGCGTTGGTGAGGTTCTCCAGTGTATTGTGAAAGTAAGCGGCATCTTCAGCATCATTACAGATAAACACATGATTCAGCTGCGGAACATGAGTATGTAAAAAAACAGAGGCAGCTATGAACTGGGAAGAACTTCCAAGGAGTTTTGAAAGATGGATCCGTTCAGCAGCAGGCATAGTAAGCCTTTCCGCCAGATCAAAAAGACGGGGGGAATTCTGATACCGCTCCAATAACGCCCTAACACTCATTTACGAAAATGGAATTCATGGATAATTTGACATCGTGAAACGTGAAACGTGAAACGTCAATCGTGAAACGTGAAACGTCAATGCCGTAACTTAAAATGTGACTTTCATAAGTTTATAAGCATTTAAAGTCACTTCCATTGACGATTGACGATTCACGATTGACGATTCTCGCCTCCATTATTTCACAAAATGTCTCGTATACTGCTCGCCCTTGTTACCATATATTTTCAGGATATAACTTCCAGCCGGGAAATTATTTACAGGAATCGTCTGGTCCGAATATTTTGTATCCGTAGAACGGATTAACCGTCCATTAAGATCAAATATCCTGATCTGCATTTTTGTTACATTCAGATTTCCTGTCCTTATATATAACTGTTGCTGGTTTACTGTTGTGTAATCAATAAAACTCTTTGTGTTAGCAACACCCGGAATTCCTGTTGGTACAGATGGAAGCGTAGTTGTAAAAAGGCCCCTTCCATGTGTTGCTGCAACAGTGAGCATATCTGATGGACGGATCTTGATCATATCAGTCCGAACATTTGGGAAACCCTGGCTGTTAGGGATCCAAACGGTACTCACACCTGTTACTGCAGAAGAAGACCATACACCCAGTTCCGTTCCTAACAAAATTCCTGCATTTCCCTGGGTGGTTCCGTTCAATTGTGCATTTGCCGGAGCAAATACACCCCAGTAAACAGGCATATCGGGAAGGTTTCCTTCGATGCTGCTGAATGAATTACCTCCGTCATAACTTTCAAACACACTGGTAATACCATAATTTGAAAGTGTTGCGAGAAGGTGGTTGCCATTGGCGGGATCAATGTCAATACTTGAAATATAAGCGCCCGCCGGAACACTGAGTGTGCTTAATACTGTCACA
>JBJMLW010000239.1:0-13770 GCA_045805105.1 Flavisolibacter sp.
AATATCTATCATTCAGCACTTGGGAAATCCGTTAGGGAAGAAATACTCAATGTCACATTTAATTTTATCAGGTTTCACGTCTCACGTTTCAGGTTTCACGTTTGACGTTTCAGGTTTCATGTTCACGCCCTTTCCACAAACCCAACCGCCGCGGTATTATTCGAGAATTCATCAATAAGAATAAACGATCCGTTACGCGGGTTCTCGCGGTACACATCAGCAAAAATTGGTTTGGCCGTTTTGATAACAACACGGCCAATATCATTCAACCGGAATTGTGTTGCATCTTTTATCTCTTCCATTGTTTCAATGTCAAGCTTTGCCTGGATAGACATCACTTTAGCCTTCACCATATTCACACCATGCTGCAGCAAATAAGTTTTTCCAGGTGTAAGCGGTGTTTCATCCATCCAATTGAGCGTAGCTGTAAAATTTCCGGATTGCACATATGCCGCTCCCGATGGAACAATCATGTTGCCACGGCTGATATCAAGATCTTCATCCAGTTCAATACTTACGCTATCTCCTGCCCGTGCAATATTCACGTGCTTTTCGCCGTGGAGAATTTTTTTAATGCGGCTTTTTCTTAAAGTGGGAAGCACAATGATTTCATCGCCTTCCGACAATGTTCCACTTTCAAGTTTACCGGCATATCCTCGATAGTCGTGGTACTCTTCAGAATGCGGACGAATAACATACTGAACCGGGAACCGTGCAGGTAATGTTTCATCTTTCTGGTGAACCGGCAACACTTCGAGTAATTCGAGCAGGGAGTGTCCCTTGTACCATGACATTCTTCCTGATTTTTGAACAACATTGTCGCCATCTTTTGCTGCAATTGGAATAAATTCCAGTTGACCTTCAAAACCGATTTTTTCCGCAAGGTCTTTTACCTTTTCGCGAATGGCATGAAAAACATTTTCATCAAAATTCACCAGGTCCATTTTATTGATGCAGATAAAAACAGTTTCCAGATCAAGCAAAGAAGAAATAAATAAATGACGCCTTGTTTGTTCGATCACACCATTACGTGCGTCGATCAGCACAATAGAAGCTTCTGCATTCGATGCACCTGTAATCATGTTCCTGGTATATTCGATATGACCGGGTGTATCGGCAATAATGTATTTCCTTGTTGCTGTACCAAAATAAATGTGTGCCACATCTATGGTGATACCCTGTTCACGTTCTGCAATCAATCCGTCGGTTAATAATGAAAGGTCTGTAAAATCCAGTCCCTTGCGGCGACTGGTATTTACAACGGCCTCGAGTTTATCCTTTGTGATGGATTTGGTGTCATAGAGCAACCTGCCTATGAGTGTACTTTTTCCATCGTCTACGCTGCCTGCTGTTGCGATTCTTAATATGTCCATTGTGCCCCCTGTCCCCCTGAAGGGGGAACTAAGTTTTTAAATGTCATGATTTACAATTCACCATTCAATCTATTCTACTATTCAAAATTCTTACTTTACTTCGATATTCGTTATTCGATATTCCCGCCCGAACGCATCGTTCGGTACGGGCGGGCGTTATTCGATATTCGTTTTTCGTTATTCTTCAGAGGCTTTTAATAATCATTCGAATACACCATATCATCACCATAATCCCCACCGCGATCATCATCGTTTTCCTTGGCAGTTTTCCTGCAAGTCGCGCTGCAATAGGTGCGGCAATGCCGCCACCAATCAAAAGTCCAAGTACAATGTTCCAGTTACTCACACCAACTGTAAGGAAAAATGTAAATGCACTTGATAAAGTGACAAAGAACTCTGTCAGGCTTACTGAGCCGATAGTATATTTTGGTGATCTTCCTTTTGCAATGAGTGAACTTGTAACAATTGGTCCCCAGCCACCGCCGCCAAATGAATCAAGGAAACCTCCGATCCATGCCAGCCATCCTATGCGACGAACTTTCCTGCTTCTTGGTTGCACCTGGAATGCCTTGATCAGAATTTTCAGACCCAGGAAACCAGCGTATACTGCAACAACGGGCATGATCCATTTTCCATACTGGTCGTTCAGGTACACCAGCATCACGGCACCGAGAATGGCTCCGATGATTCCTGGAATTACAAGATGCCTGAACAGTTTTTTATTGACGTTTCCAAATTTGTAATGACTGTATCCTGAAATACCTGTTGTAAATATTTCTGAAGTATGAATGGCGCCACTCATGGCAACTGGTGGCACACCAAAAGACATCAGGCATGTTGCAGATGTTACGCCATAACCCATACTCAGTACACCATCCACCATTTGAGCAAGAAATCCTGCCAGTACAAAAAACACGAAGTGGTAATCGAAATAAGGTTTTACATGACGCACCATTTCAGGAATCGTTGGTAATGGCAGGTATGAAATCACAAGGTGGCCAACCACCATCAGCAGGAATGCGAGGATCAGTCGTGATGTTAGTTTCTTCCACCACTGTTCTGAATTGGAAGCAATTCTACCATTAATGCCTTTTTTCACTTTCACATGTGGCACAACAGGCTGAATTTTTTTTGCCGGGAAAACAAAATCACTCATTGAATTTTCATCACCGGCATAAACAAGAATGTTTTGCTGCTTCGCTTCGGAATAGATCTTTTCATCAAGCACTTTATTCCCGGTAGCAACAATCAGCATATTAATTCCTTCAAGACTTTCAGCGTCTACCGTTCTTTCCACGAGCTGAAGACTTTCATTTTTTTCTGAAAGCTCCCTGATTATATCATTCACTTCCGGAGAGACAACTGTAATGTTTAACGATGGTGATGATTTCAGCAGTACTGAAAGCTTTTCCAATGCGTCGTCTCCCCCGCCAGCTATCCCCCACCGGATCTGCGACGCATTAATGGATACAGGAAATAAAACATTTCCGTTTATGGATAATAACTCACTCATAGTCTGCTTTTTTTTGATGAAAGGTCCAGGTTATGGAAATAGAATATCCGGCCTGCATGTATGATACGGTATTTATTTCCTGCACTCAGTTGCTGGAAAACATTCAGGTATCCAAACTGTAAATTATCGTGAGAATTGACATGATAAGCAAAGCCCGCAAAAAAACGGTTCTGGTCAAAATAATTATACACGATTTTCTTCCCAAAATTAACGTGTATCTCATCATTCAAAATAAATGAAAAATCACCTTTGGAAGGCGCACCTTTTGATAATGGAACCTGCAATAGAAAATTGTAGCGTGCCCTGAAGTTGAAGTTATAATCATCGCCCAGTGTTGAATCATTCACGATCTCCCGACGGTAACGCTCTTCCAATCTTAACCATTGCATGGTCTTTACCTTTTTATAATTAGTGTGCCATTGAAGCTGTTGCCAGATGCGATGTTCCGGTTGTGCTACTTCGATATCATTGTCTGCAGGAAAATGTCTTACATAAGCATATCCTGCTGTAATCTTTGTTAAGTCATTCAGGTAATATGTAATACCAGGACGGAAAATGAACTGGGATAGGTCCGAAAAAAAATTATCCTTTGTACGCAAATGAATATCCAGCCATGCACCCCATCTCTTACTGAACCTTGTCTGGTTATTATAAGCAAACCAGAATTGTTTTAGAGTTTCCGTTGATTTATCCTGCGCCATGCACGATATTGAAAGCGTAATGAATAATATATAAAGCAGGAATACCTTTTTCATCACTGGTTATTTAAGCAGTCCATCAACTGTTATAGCTGCATAGTAAATAGCACCGATAGTTGGACCTCCTGCATATTGCAGATACCTGTTATTGAAAAGATCAGATCCGCCGATTTTTACCTGAGATTTTAATTTTGGTACCCTGATGCTCACCTGCGCATCTACTGTCTGGAAAGAATTGATGCTACCGGTAACAAGCGGGCTTTCCCATAAAAACGCATCCTGCCATCTCCATACAATATTGAATCCTACATTTTTTACAATTTCCCTGTTACCAACAGATATATTGGTTGACCATTCCGGTGTGTTGAAACCTGTTACGAAAATATCATTTGGCTGACCCGATCTCATCCGGTTGTAATTAACATTGGCAGATACCATGTATTTTTTGTAAGCATTCCATGTTATTCCCAGCGCCGAACCGAAATTGTAATAAGTATTTTTTGCATTCGTATACACACGATACCTCTCCTGCCCGTTGCTGGCTGCCGTTGATGCTGTTGCAGAAATAGCATCCCTGTTTCTGTCGAGCATCGCAAGTACGGAAGCATCCGATCCGATCGTTTCATCCCTCGGTACATACACCTGCACCTGTCCAAGAAAACCATCATACTGGTTTGCATACGCATCAATGTCTATAATCAGTTTCTGATGAAGAAGAACAGATTTATATCCCGCTTCAAAAGAGTTGATCCGTTCCGGCCGTGCATTGGGAAGGTTTGCAGCAACAAGAAGATTCCTGTTATTAAGCGCGGCTGCATCTGAATTTCCCTGCGCAGCCACAACTGCATTGAAATTAATTACAGATGCCTGCGTGTAACTATTTTCAAGATATCCGAGCCCTTTATTTATATAGGACAGACTGCCTACACGTTTCACCCTTCCGTTGTTAACATAGGAAAGCGCTTCAAAGAGTGCCGGGAAACGGTAGCCCTGCTGGAATGTAACCCGGAAATTATGTTTTTCATGAAGAGTATATACTGCTGCCAGTCTGGGTGTGAGTTTCGGATCAAATTCCGGATTATAGTCAATGCGTAAGGATCCGAATAGTTTTAATTTATTTTCAAAGAATGTTTTTGTTACCTGTGAAAATGCACCGAACTTTTTATAGTACACGTTATCGCCGAAAGTTCCATCTTTCAATGGCTGGTTGCGTTCTGCAATGGGACGGGAAAAGTCAACAAAATTATTTCCATCCGGAATAATTTCATACAAACGTGCATCGGCACCAATCAGGAGGTCAAATATTTTTACTTTTTCCGATAGGTCCCACTGCGCTTCGGTATGATACATCCTGCTTCTTTGAACGAGTGCTGCACCACCGGTTTCAGGTGCATCCGGAATGCTGGCAGATTTTATATCCCAGTTATTAATGCTGATAATGGTATTCTTCAATTGTTCAAACCTGCCCGTTCCAGGTTGAACGCGACTTGCATCTGCTTTCAGTCTTGCATACTTTGTAGCCGCTGCAAGGTTTGAAGAATTCAGGGCGCCTCCATTGTTTGCTGCGAATTCAAGCAATGCATTTTTATATTTTGTTCCCCAGCTGGTTGGTGTTTTCGTATCTGATGCCCCACCACTATACAGATCCAGGTTGTCAGCAAGCGGCTTTACATTATAAGAGTCACCTGTATTTTCAATGGACATATAAGTTCTCACCACATAATTTTTACCTTTTAATTCAAGCTTGTGATTCTGTACAATCACATTATCCAGCTGAATTTTATTTCCGCGTTGAAAAACGCCATCCATTTTGCCTATCCTGTATGCGTAAGAAATTTCTGCTTTCTCATTAATCCTGTAGTATAGTCCTGCATCGAATTTTAAATTATTTACTTTCGGACTAACCAGGTCAGTTTCCCAATAACCGGTTCTTGCAACTCGCAATGTCTGGTTTGAATTACCATTAATATTCAACCCGCCGATTGATACTACATTGCTTCCCGCAAGTGCGTCATCACCGTATTTATTCCATCCGTCAAATGCTGCATTGTTTTCTCCATCGAGTGAAGGATAAGAAGGATTAGCGCTTTTCAGGTTATTGGTATTCTGATCGAGACGTGTATTGGATCTCCAGTCAATGCCCTGCATATAGGCAAGATTTACCTTGAATGCAAACTTATTGTTGAACGACTTTGCAAAACGAATGGCTGATTCAGTCAATACAGCTGCAGCATGATCTTCTCCGGAGACATGATTTACTCCTGTTCTCTGGTAAACACTCAAGCCCTGGTTGGTAAAAGGATTTTTTGTAATGAGGTTCGCCATGCCGTTGATCGCATTCATGCCATACAATGCTGATGCAGCACCAGGCGTGATTTCAACACTTTGAATGTCGAGCTCTGTTGGACCAATAGCATTTCCTAATGGAACACCCAATGTTGCAGCCTGCATGTCTACATCATCAACCAGCTGCATGAACCGGAAGTTGTTCGGAATATTAAATCCTCTTGTGTTAGGTATTTTAAATGTAAGGCTGGATGTTGTCATCTGAACGCCCTTAACATTTTCAAGCGCATCATAGAATGATGGTGACGGTGTTTCTTTAATGGCCCTGATGTCGAGCTTTTCAACGGCAACCGGTGAACGCAGGATACTTTCCGGAACACGTGATGCAGTAATCACCACTTCTGTTCCGAGAACAGTTTGTGTAGATAATGCAACCTGAAGTTTTGAACCCAAAGAAGTAATATCTATTTCACGGGGTGCAAATCCTATTGATGTAAATACCAATGTAAAAGGAAGCCTCTGTTTCGTTTTCAATGAAAACGACCCATCGTCTGCAGTTACTGTTCCGGCAACAGTTCCCTTGATACTGACAGCCACACCAACGAGTGGCTCCTTTTTATCCTTGTCGGTGACGAAGCCAGAAACTTCAATTGTTTCCTGTGAAAAAACTTTGAAGGTGCACAACAGAAAAACAAAAAATAATTTTCCTTTCAGCGTGCCATTCTTTTTCCTGTTTGTCGTTTTTACTTCTGATCTCATACGTTGGTTTTATCAGCAGCAATCGTTATCCGTTCCTTATTGTATTTGCCGGCGACTAATAATTACTGATTCAATTCATCAATCGCGTCTCACATTCAATTAAAATCAAAATGATCACTCCCAATTCCCCATTCCTAATCCCGAATTCCTAATCACGTAATAGTCTACCAAACTTGTAGGATATATACCCAAAAAAATTAGAAATACCCTTCTTTCTTCCTTCTCTCCATTGCTGCTTCTGATCGTTTGTCGTCGATCCTTGCCCCACGTTCGGAGATGGTTGCTTCGCTGATCTCCCTGATGATGGTATCAATATCATCAGCATCGGACAGTACCGCTGCTGTACACGTCATATCACCCACTGTTCTGAAACGAACAGTGGCTTCGAAAGGAACTTCCTCATCAGTTGTATTGAGAAAATCTGAAAACGGCCAGTACAATCCGTCCCTTTCAATAATGTTTCTTTTATGCGAAAAATAAATTGACGGAAGATCAAGATTTTCTTCACGGATATAATTCCATACATCCAGTTCTGTCCAGTTTGAAATTGGGAACACACGTACATTCTCGCCGATATTGATCCTGCCATTGAGCATATCAAATAATTCAGGACGTTGTTTTTTTGCATCCCATTGTCCAAAATCATCTCTCACGGAAAAGACTCTTTCCTTCGCGCGGGCTTTTTCTTCATCACGCCTGGCACCGCCGATACAGGCATCGAGTTTGAACTCTTCAATCGCATTCAATAGTGTTGTTGTCTGTAACACATTACGGCTTGCATATTTTCCTGTTTCTTCCTGAACCAGGCCTTTATCAATGGAATCCTGCACATACCGCACGATCAGTTGCATTCCTGTATGATTTGCAAGCCAATCGCGGAATTCAATCGTTTCTTCAAAGTTGTGACCGGTATCAATGTGAAGCATCGGAAAGGGAACCCTTGCAGGGAAAAAAGCTTTTCGTGCAAGATGAACAAGTGTAATAGAATCCTTTCCCCCGGAAAAAAGCAGTGCAGGCTTTTCAAACTGCGCAGCCACTTCCCTGATGATGTATATTGCCTCATCCTCCAGTGCCCTTGGAAAAACTGTATGCTTCTTTTCACTCATGACAATCATTTTACTACGTGCAAACCACATTCTTTCTGTGATACTTCCCACCACCACCTTCCTGCTCTTGGATTTTCTCCTGGTTCAATGGCACGCGTACAAGGTGCGCATCCGATGCTGACAAAACCTTTGTCGTGAAGGGAATTGTAAGGAACTGAATATTGATTTAAATAATCCAGCACATCGTCAAATGACCAATGAAGCAAAGGATTGATCTTGTATAAATTTTTTTCAGGAAGCCATTCCACAACAGGAATGTTTTTCCTGTGATCAGTCTGCGATGCACGCAAACCGGTGATCCATGCTGTTGCGCCTCTCAGTGCACGCTGCAGCGGCTCAACTTTACGAATGTTACAACACGACTGCCGCTTTTCAACAGAATCATAAAACAGATTGATGCCATGATCCTTTACCATTTGTTCAACGGATTCAGTTTGCGGAAAGAAAACATCAATGTTCTTTTTATACCGTGCAACGGTTTTCTCCATGGTCTCATAAACCTCGTTGAATAACCTGCCTGTATCAATTGTAAATAAAGTAACCGGAACAGAATGCCTGACAATAATGTCAGTAAGTACCTGGTCTTCCTGTCCGAATGAAGTTGAAAATTTTAATTCACCACCAAGCAGGGCTGATGTATAACGCAGTGCATCCTGTATGGATCTTTCTTCAAATGCCTTGTGTAAAATCTGCAGGTGCTCCATTGGTTGAATTCAGTAACTGACCAGCTGCATATAAAATGCAGAATGTGGTTGACGCGGTGAAAATAGTAAAAAAATTATTACTCTACAAAATAGGTAGGGAGATGAATCGTTAAAACGTGAAAGGTGAAACGTGAAACGTCAATCGTGAATCGTGAATGGAACCCAGGAGGTGTTATGAACCGGGAATCATAGGAATTTGTGTGATGAGAGTGACTTGTAGCACTGTGGGCAACTTTCCACGGAGATGTTATCCGGACGTCAGGAGGGATCTATGCGTCAATTTTTGAGAAATTTCAATAAATTAGAAAAGATCGAACCTTCAGTAATGAATCGAAGGCAGATTATTTAACCCTTAGATCCCTCCTTCGTCAGGATGACAAACCCGTGTAACATTCAATATTCAACATTCAACATTTAGCATTTAGCATAGAGTATATTTACCTTGGATACCGTAATTCAAAAGCCCTGAAACCCGCTACAGTAAAGGGTTGCAGTAAAATTTATACCCTTTTACCATTGTAGAACACTTTTCAAGTTTTTGAGTATAGCGCCCTATGAATGATAACTTTAAGTAGATGGAAGTTTATTCCCGGCTCTGTTGCATCCAGTGAAGCGGGCCGAAGGATAATGAAGTAAACACTTTCAAAACAATATCATTCATGTATTACAACGAGAATACAATTATTTATTTCAATGGTGAGTTTATTAAAGCCACAGAAGCACGTAGCAATGTGTACGACCAGTCATTGCATTATGGATATGCTGCATTTGAAGGCATTCGTTCCTATGTTACTGATAACGGCACGAGGATCTTCAAAGCACAGGAGCATTACGACCGGTTGAAATTTTCATGTGAAGTTACCGGCATTCCTTATCCTTTTGACAATGGTGAACTGATTGAATTGAGCTACGAGGTTCTCGATAAAAATGGCCTGGGAGATGCTTACCTGCGTCCGCTGGTTTCCTGTTCACCCAATATGGGGTTAACCACGAGTAGTCATTCAAAAATAATGATTGCAGCGTGGCAATGGAATGCGTACCTGGGCGACAAGCTTTTGAATTTGTGTACATCATCTTACCGAAGAATTTCTCCTGCATCATTTAAAGTTGAAGCAAAAATATCCGGGCATTATGTGAATTCGATCCTTGCAGCACAGGAAGCGAAGGACCGCGGATTTGATGAGGCATTGCTGCTTGATGCAGACGGATTTGTTGCTGAAGGTCCTGGTGCAAATATTTTTATAGAAAAAGATGGAAAACTTTTCACACCACAGAAAGGAAGCATTCTCCCTGGTATTACACGAGCTACGGTAATTGAAATCTGCGAGGTGCTGGATATTGATGTGATCGAAAAAAGAATTTCTCCAAGTGAATTATTTAATGCTGACAGTGCATTTTATTGTGGCACTGCAGCAGAGATCATTGGTGTGGCATCGGTTGACAAAAAGCCTTTTGGTCTTCCATGGAAAGATTCTATTGGATCCATCATACAGAAAGCATATCATAACCTAGTTCTGGAAAAATCATACAGTTCAGCAGAAACAGCAGCATGAAGCCAATCAATTCATATAGCCGTGTACTAACGCAGGATGAAACACAACCTGCAGCACAGGCCATGTTGTATGGCATTGGACTTACTGACGAAGACCTGCAGAAAGCGCAGGTTGGTGTGGCAAGCATGGGTTATGATGGCAATACCTGCAACATGCATCTTAATGGCCTGGCAAAAATTGTAAAGCAGGGCGTCTGGGAAAATGATCTTGTTGGTCTCATCTTCAATACAATTGGCGTAAGTGATGGCATGAGCAATGGAACCGATGGCATGCGTTATTCTCTGGTAAGCCGTGACCTGATTGCTGATTCGATTGAAACTGTTTGTGGTGCCCAATATTATGATGCATTGATTGCACTTCCGGGTTGCGATAAAAATATGCCCGGGTCTATTATTGCGATGGGTCGGTTAAACCGTCCTTCAATCATGGTATATGGTGGCACCATTGCACCCGGTCATTACAATGGACAGGACCTGAATATTGTTTCTGCATTTGAAGCACTAGGACAAAAAATTGCGGGCACCATTACAGAAGAAGATTTCCGTTGCGTTGTAAAAGCATCCTGTCCGGGCGCTGGCGCATGCGGCGGAATGTATACTGCAAATACTATGGCTGCAGCAATAGAAGCCCTTGGAATGAGTCTTCCGTATTCTTCATCAAATCCAGCATTGAGTGCGGAAAAAGAAAAAGAATGTCGTGATGCGGGAAAAGCTATCCGTTTATTATTAGAAAAAGATATCAAGCCCTCAGACATTATGACGAGACGTGCATTTGAAAATGCCATTACAGTCATAATGATTCTGGGGGGGTCAACGAATGCCGTGCTTCATCTGATTGCAATGGCAAAAAGTGTTGACGTAGAATTGACGCAGGATGATTTTCAAACCATCAGCAATAAAATTCCGGTACTTGCAGATTTCAAACCAAGTGGAAAATATTTAATGCAGGATCTGCACCTGCATGGCGGTATACCTGCTGTAATGAAATACCTTCTTGAAAAAGGTTTCCTTCATGGTGATTGCATGACTGTAACCGGTAAGACAATAAGTGAAAATCTCAAAAATATTCCTTCGATCGATTTCAATTCACAAAAGATCATTTTACCCGTTGAAACACCGATAAAAAAAACGGGTCACCTGCAAATACTTTACGGCAATCTTGCTGAAGGTGGAAGTGTTGCGAAAATAAGTGGTAAGGAAGGTGAACAGTTTACCGGTCCTGCAAAAGTATTTGACGGAGAATTTGAATTGATTGCAGGCATCAGTTCCGGAAAAGTAACACCTGGTGATGTTGTGGTGATAAGATATGTAGGACCACGTGGAGGGCCGGGTATGCCGGAAATGCTGAAGCCAACATCAGCCATCATTGGTGCTGGTCTTGGAAAATCAGTTGCACTGATCACAGATGGAAGATTCAGTGGTGGCACGCATGGTTTTGTAGTGGGACATATAACACCTGAAGCATTTGAAGGAGGAACGATTGCATTGGTAAAAGATGGTGACATCATTGAACTCAATGCATCAAACAATACTATTACGCTGAAAGTTCCGGACGAAGAGATTAAAAAAAGAAAAGCTGCATGGAAGCAACCGAAACTAAAAGCACAAAAAGGAATCTTATACAAATATGCCAAAAACGTTACAACAGCCGCTGAAGGATGTGTTACTGACGCCCCCGGCGCCTGACATGGAGATCAGTGGTTCAGAAGCCGTTCTCGATGCTTTCCTGGAAGAAGGCGTTGACGTGATATTTGGTTATCCGGGTGGTGCCATCATGCCGATCTATGATGCATTGTTTGATTACCAGGATAAGCTGGAACACATTCTTGTAAGACATGAACAGGGTGCGATTCATGCTGCACAGGGATATGCCCGCACATCCGGGAAAACAGGTGTTGTGTTTGCAACCAGTGGTCCCGGTGCAACCAATCTCGTAACCGGGCTCGCTGATGCACTGATCGACAGCACACCTGTTGTTTGTATAACAGGTCAGGTGTTTGCCCATTTATTGGGAACCGATGCCTTCCAGGAAACAGATATCATCAATATCACTACTCCCATTACAAAATGGAATTACCAGGTAACTGATGCATCTGAAATTCCATCTGTGCTGGCAAAAGCATTTTTCATTGCATCCAGCGGAAGACCCGGACCTGTTCTTATTGATATTACCAAAAATGCGCAGGTACAGAAATTTGAATACAAAGGATACAAACCCTGCCAGTCTATCCGCAGCTACAGGCCCAAACCATTCATTCGTAAGGAATACATTGAACAGGCAGCTGCTTTGATCAATGATGCGAAAAAACCGTTTGTGATTTTTGGACAGGGTGTGATACTGGGTAAAGCTGAAAAAGAATTTCTTGCATTCATTGAAAAATCAGGAATACCGACTGCCTGGACCATACTTGGTCTTAGTGCCATACCATCCGATCATCCATTGAATGTAGGCATGCTCGGTATGCATGGAAATTATGCACCCAATGTACTTACCAATGAATGCGATGTGCTCATTGCGGTGGGTATGCGTTTCGATGACCGGGTTACGGGAAGACTTGACCGTTATGCGAAGCAGGCTAAGATTATTCATTTCGATATTGATCCGGCAGAAATAGACAAAAATGTAAAAACAACCGTCCCTGTGTGGGGCGATTGTAAGGAAACATTACCGTTACTAACGTCTATGATTGAACGTAAATCTTACCCGGAATGGAGAGAACGTTTCAGTGAACTGGAAAAGATGGAGGTGGAAGCATGCATTGAAAAAGAATTACACCCCGTAACGGAACAGATGACGATGGGTGAAGTGATCGATGTCCTTAATAAACTCACTGGAGGAGATGCAGTGATTGTTACCGATGTTGGACAACACCAGATGGTAACGTGCAGGTATGCAAAATTTACTGAGTCCAAAAGCAATATTACATCCGGCGGACTGGGAACCATGGGATTTGCGCTTCCTGCTGCCATTGGTGCAAAATATGGAGCACCTCGCAGAACTGTTGTTGCAATCATTGGTGATGGTGGTTTCCAGATGACGATACAGGAACTCGGCACGATCATGCAAAGCAATGTTGATGTAAAGATCCTGATACTGAATAACCAGTTCCTTGGTATGGTACGTCAGTGGCAGGAGTTGTTTCATGGAAAGCGTTATTCATTTGTTGATATTGAAAGCCCGGATTTTGTGCAGGTTGCCAAAGGTTACCGCATTGATGGCAAAAGCATATCAGACAGGAAAGATCTTGAAACATCATTGCGTGAAATGCTCGATCATAAGGGTCCATACCTGCTTGAAGTGATGACCGGAAAAGAAAACAACGTATTTCCAATGGTTGCAGCGGGCACCAGTGTATCGGAGATCCGCCTCAAATAATTAAAATGAAACAGGAATATACCATAACGGTGTACACCGAAAACCAGATTGGTCTCTTGAACAGGATCGCGATCATCTTTTCAAGAAGGAAGGTGAGTATTGACAGCATCAACTCCTCTCCTTCCGAGATCCCGGGAATTTACAGGTTTACGATCGTGATCAGTGAAACAGAAGAGATGGTGATCAAGATCGGCCGGCAGATTGAAAAGCAGGTCGATGTACTGAAAGTATATCTCAATACCAGCCAGGAATTGATATGGCAGGAACTGGCATTATACAAAGTTTCTACAGATGAAATTGCAGAAAAAGTGCAGGTAGAAAGACTGTTGCGCAAGTACGGTGCAAAGGCTGTTGTGATCCGCAAAGATTATACGGTATTCGAAACAACAGGACACAGGGAAGA